>VEPM01000009.1 GCA_012026795.1 Candidatus Methanoperedens sp. | reverse complement strand
GCATGATGAATCTCAGAGAAATTCACAGGAAGATATTGGCACTTATGGGCTCAAATTATGAAAAAATGTATTTGTGTTAGGGGGTATGCGGAATGTGGGATATATGAAAATTTCCTCTTTAAACAATGGGGCTCGAACTGAATTTGATAGTTCGACTTTATATTTTATTATATTAGAAATATCCTTATCAAACTCTTCAAAAGAAACCTCCTGAAGTGATAATTTAGAGAATAATGAATTTTTATCGTCGTATGAGAGAGAGATTTCTAAATTGAATGCAATTCTTTTTTTGTTATCACCACCAAAAACAATTTGTTCATAACCTCCCCAAGAATTTAGTGCTTTTTCCATTTCCCATTCACTCATCACAACTTCAGAAATAAACATCAGAGTATCTATTATATTTGATTTTCCGACATTATTTTTTCCTATTAGAATATTGAAATTTCCGTTGAGATGTAGATCAATATTTTTAATACTTTTATAATTTTCAATATGCAGTTTTTCTATTTTCATTTTATTACTTGGTAAAATTGTCTGCTAACATATTATCCTTTTGCTGTCTGTCGAAGTGAAGAGAAATTTATTGGGGCGAGAATTTAAATTTCATATGCCATTTTTCTGCAACTTTCGGCGCTGGAATTTTAATAATTATAACATAATAAAATCCCTAACGATACCTGCCCCTGTTATGCTACCGCCTAAAAAAGCTACAAATGAGCGAAGGACATATATTTCAAAAAACAAATTACAAAGTGTACATGACACCCTACGAAAAAGAACTGAGAGAATATTTCAGCGGCAAAGATAGCGTGATACTTGCTTATCTGTTCGGTTCAACAGTGAGGGGCGATGCAGGCAGGTTGAGCGATGTTGATATCGGAGTATTAATAGATGAAAATTTATCTAAAATAGACCGCTTCGATCTGGAATTAAAAATGATGGGGGAAATCGCAGCTTTAATTAAGAAAAATAAAATAGATCTGATTATTTTAAACGAAGCGCCTTTACTTCTGGCATATAATATTGTTAAAGATGGAACTATTTTAAAATCCAGTGAAACAAAGAGAGTACAGTTCGAAACAAAACTCCTTTCTATGTATCTTGATCGAAAATATTACATAAAAAGGCATACTGAAGAAACTTTGAAACGGACTGCCGAGGTTGGTTTTTCATGAATGACGAAATAGCCTCCAAACTTGAACACCTCAGGGAATATGTGACCATATTAAAAGGCTATCAACATTATCAATATAGAAAGGGGAAGCAATAACTATATATTCTCATGTAACACATGTGTTACACATGGACACCACAATCAGGAACATTGACCCTTTCGTTTACAAAAAATTAAAAACAAAGGCCGCAGAAGAGGGTATCTCCATAGGGGAAGCTGTCACAAAGGCGGTCAGTGAATGGCTTGGACTTCCCGGGAAAAAGAGAAGAAGTATAATTGATATCAAACCAGAGCATTTTGGCGACCAGTTCCGAAATCTCAGTGAAGAGATCGATGAGGCTTTATATAAACGGAAGCAAATTTGATATTTCTTGATTCCAGCGTGATTATTGCATATAAGAATGCTGATGATACAAATCACAAAAAGGCTGTGAATATTTTTCAAAAACTCAACGCAGGGGAATACGGGATCGGAGTAATATCGGAATTTGTGTTCTCGGAAGTCACAACCGCTCTGGCGCTCCGAAAAAGTATGGAGGCTGCAAAGGAGGTGGGAAATGTCCTGCTTGAGGCCAGGGAAATTGAAATAATGAAAGCGAGCGAAGTATTTGAAAGAACGTGGGATATTTTTACGCATCAAGAGAACACGGCGCTGAGTTTTGTGGATGCTTCGAATCTTGCATGTATGGAGAAGAGGGGGATAAGGAAGATAGCAACTTTTGACCGGGATTTTTTAAGAATAAAAACTGTGGAGGTCGTGAATGGGTTGATATAAAACATGTCTGATATAATTATCAGTTACCTTGCAACCGCTTTATCCCCGGTCACGTTTATAGTAAGTGAACCGAATCGGGCTCCGGATCTTCTGAATATTCCCGGTATATTCCTCATTTGTGCTCTCTGGATCGGGTCATAATATTCAAGCGACCATGTTCCATTGCCGTAAGATGCGTTGACAGCCACTGAATGCGCCCTCCACCTGAAC
Source organism: Candidatus Methanoperedens sp. (assembly GCA_012026795.1). Lineage (NCBI taxonomy): Archaea > Methanobacteriati > Methanobacteriota > Methanomicrobia > Methanosarcinales > Candidatus Methanoperedentaceae > Candidatus Methanoperedens > Candidatus Methanoperedens sp. The sequence continues at coordinate 151,615 of VEPM01000009.1, read as the reverse complement.
ATTTTTAACTGTGCAAGTTCGTCAGCAAGCTGAAGCGCATTATCAAGACCATCTCCTTCTGATATCACGTTCAAACGCGGAAAAGTATCATTGTATTGTGATGTTCCTTTCAAACCATTATATTCGTATATTTCTATTTTCGTACTCTCTTCTTTCTGGGCATACCAGTTGAAGGGATTCATAGTAGAAAATAATTTAATAGAAGTATCATGGAAAAATTGCTCTGCATTGCTTTTTTCTGCAAACCGCAGGGCGCCCAATCCACCTGAAATGAGAAGTAATATTATCAGGAATTTTGAAATTGTCCTGGTCCGGAAAGGCTTCCTGAATAAATATATTACCATTATCAGGCTGGCTATTGTTAGATATAAGTCCGTATAAAAGAATAATTCGGCAGAATATCTTGTCGTATCAAACGGATAAAACAGCGGTATACCTCCTGATGTTGAATAATCAAGGGCAAGGTGGACAACAATACCTGCGAAAGCATACACTATGTTGCGGCGCGAGAATACGGGTTTAAAATCGATGTACTTCTGAATTCTCTTCTTAATAGCGTTACTGGAAGCAAGATATAATACAATAACCCCGGTGAAAAACCCAAAGAAAATCGAATGGGCTATACCCCTGTGGGTGATCAGGAAAAAAGTAGGGTAAAGATATTGTATCAACAAGAGAAAAATATCAAAATCCGGGGCAATGCCGCCGAGAACAAAAGCTGTGATCTCTTCTTTCTTTTTTTTGAAATAATTCCCGAACAGATATGGAAATAACGCATGAGTGAAAAGATCCATTATATCTGCCTCGAAGCCCTTCCGTTACCGGCTATTAAAACAATCGCGCCTGTTAACACTATCAGGCCGCTGAGTGTATACATGATATGGAAACCATAGTATTGCAGGACTAAACCAAGAATGATAGAACCCACTCCAATCCCAAGGTCAAAAGCTGCTGTAAACGTACCCATGGCAGCGCCGCGGCCCTTGTCACTCACTTTGTCAACAAGATATGCCATAAGCGACGGATGCACAAGCCCAAAACCAAGACCGTAAAGAAACGCGGATGTGAGAAAACTCTCAAGAGCGCTTGCTGTCGATAAAACCCAGAGACCTGCGGAAATAACAACCATCCCTGGTATTATTACATATTTTCTTCCTTTTATATCTGATAGTTTACCTGCAAGAGCCCTTACAAGAATGAGGGTCGCAGCAAATACTGTAAAAAAAATTCCCGGGTTTGCCATCCCCTGTTTCTCGGCAAACAGTGAAAGAAACGAAACTATTGAACCATATGTTAATGAGACTGTGAACATAAGCGCTGATGGAAATAACGCCTCTTTGCTGAAAAGAGATGTTTTCGGACGCACAACCATGGTTTCAGCTATCGGAAGTGCAAGAAGCAAAGATACAAGTGCAATGCCTGCGCCTATTGAAAAAAGAATAGGAAAGTCATACGCCTGAAGCAGTATCATGCTTAATGCAGGGCCTATCGCCATGGCGACGTTGGAGGCCATTCCGAATACACCCATGGCCTCGCCTCTCCTGTTTGGAGGAGCGATATCAGCTATAAGAGTGTTTGCTGCGGTTGTTGCAGCCCCCCAGGCAACCCCATGAAGCATCCTGAGAAGAAGTAAAGAGATAACACTCTTCGTATAATCATAAAGAAGCATGGATATCAGGAAAACAATGAGGCCCACTATGAGAATTATTTTTCTTCCACGTCTGTCAACCTCCTGCCCTATGAACGGTCGAAGTGCCACTGCGGATATAGTAAAAACACCTATGATCAATCCGATTTCGGATTCAGTACCGCCAATTTTCTGAATGTAAATCGGAAGAGTGATAAGAAGGAAATAAAAACTTGCAAAAAGAGTAAATGTTGAAAGGCTTGTAAGGACAAAGTCCTTTGAGAAGAGCTTTTCGTTTTTCGCCGTTTTTTGCATGTAATATTCTTTAATGAAGTTCATATATTAAAAATCATGACATTTCACACTTATTTCAACCTTTGAATCCCAGAATAAGCTGTTTTCCCTTCTTTGCAAGATCAATAACTTCAATCCCCTGGAATCCCCCGTCCTTGAGCCATTCCCTGTACTGAGCCTCAGACCAGGTATTTCCTTCTTCCGAATTCGCAAGCATATTTACTGCAAAAATCTCAGCGTGCGGGCTTCGTCCGCGAACGAAATCCTCTATTGCTATCATCCCTTTCTTATTCAGTAAATTATAAACCTGCCTGATAAGTTTTCTGTTATTGTTTTCAGAATAAATATGTCAAATATTTCCCATGAAAACAATATCAAACTTTTCGTTAAGAACATTTTCAATGTCTTTTATGAAATCCCCTTTTACAAGGACAAGATTCTCTATCTGGTTCAGATTGAATGCTGTACTGACATAATCGATTACTTCTCCCATGTCAAAAAGAACTGCCCTTAGCCCTCTTTCAACAAAAGCTCTTGAATATTTTCCAGGGCCTCCGCCAAGATCAAGGACATTCTTCGCATCTTTTTTCCTGCTCAGGATCTGGCTTACTGCCTCCTCTGCTATCGTATCCGGCCTTGATGCCATAGCATGCATAAAAACCGGGATATCGCGGGGAACAGGTTCTCTTTCCGGCCTTTCTCCCCTGATAATTTCAGGAAGCGCAAGCCATGATTTCAATATGTTCATAAGATGCGGCAGATAACCGCCTGCGTATTCTTCGCCTTGCAGAAGGAAAAGGGGACGAGCCTTTCTGGCAATTACATACCTGCCGTCCGATTTAACAACATATCCCAATGAACAGAGTGCCTCAAGCACGATGAAAAGAGCTCTCTCATCAGCTTTGAGTTCTTCCTTAAGGGTGGCTAGAGGCTTTTCCGTCTCAAGAGCCTGGAATATTCCTGCTTTCAGGGCAGAACCAAGCAGTATAAGCTTGTTTGCATCATCACCTGCTTTTTCGATATCCAGTTCCTCGTTTGAATTCCACATATTAGTTACCCCATTTATTAATTTTCTTCATGCTCCACATACCCCAGAAGGGCTCACTGTGATTTTTCACCTTTCCAGGAATATAACATCACTTAAGCCCCTGAAATGCGGATCTCCAGTCATTACCTTTGCTTCTTCTCGTTTTGCGGTTGCATATATTATAGAATCCCCAAGACCCCATTTCTTTTCATGCATTATCTTTGCAGAATCAACAGCGATCTTTTCATCGACCTCACAGATATATGACCTTTGTTTTATCGCATTCCTTGAAGCCTTCGCATAGCGATTGTTATCCGGATAAGAATAATCCCTCAGAAATGAGTTATACACTTCTGCAATATTTACCGTACTTACAATTATCTTATCCTGTGAGTTTTCTAATAATTCCTTGACCTTTTCACCAGCCAGAGTTCCTTTAAAATACTCGATCCATGCCCAGGAATCAACCAGCACAGTCATCTTCTTCCTCATCCCTCTTGAATTCATCAAGCTCAGTGAACGTCCCAAAATATGATTTTTTAAGCCTCTTCTCTGATCTAAGAAGTGCCCTGATAACCTCTTCGTAGGATTTGAGATTTAATTCCTTCTTTAAAGCGTTCAATTCCTTTATGATATCTTCATGCATCTGGATGGAGGTTACCATTTTTCACCTATAGAACTATAGGTGGGGGGATATATAAATGTTTCAATCCTCATTTTGCGAGGAAGCGCTCTGAAATCGGAAAAAAGGAGTAAATTATGGCAAGAAGATTTAGTATTTCAATCCTCATTTTGCGAGGAAGCGCTCTGAAATCAACTCGGCCGTCAATTCTGCATCGCGGGTACAGTACTATTTCAATCCTCATTTTGCGAGGAAGCGCTCTGAAATTAACATAATAATATTGGAATTGTTGCAGCAACACGAATTTCAATCCTCATTTTGCGAGGAAGCGCTCTGAAATTGATTACCTTTTAGGTAATGGTAATATAGATATTAAATTTCAATCCTCATTTTGCGAGGAAGCGCTCTGAAATTGGCCAGACTGATAACGTTGCGCGAGTCGCGCATAGATTTCAATCCTCATTTTGCGAGGAAGCGCTCTGAAATTTTAGATAAAGTCAATTTAACCATTATAAGATCAATATTTCAATCCTCATTTTGCGAGGAAGCGCTCTGAAATCATTGGCAGAAAAGAAACAGAAAGTTCTATCACTCAGATTTCAATCCTCATTTTGCGAGGAAGCGCTCTGAAATAACAACCAGAAGGTTCTGGCATTCAAATTGTTACATTATTTCAATCCTCATTTTGCGAGGAAGCGCTCTGAAATATTCAGTAAAGAGATGGTGATTTGAGGTTATAAGAAATTTCAATCCTCATTTTGCGAGGAAGCGCTCTGAAATAGCCAATAAAACAAGGCTTTATTGCGGTTTAAAGCTTCCTATTGCCTTGAATCCCAGGGCCATTTGTGAAGGTCTAAAAATCGTAAGGGTATTTATCAAGGTCTGCACAATCTCAGGTACAGAATTTCTTCATCTCACAGTAACCACACTGATTTCCCTTCGAAATAGGTGGCATCTTTTCACTATCGATCAGAGCTTTTATCTTTATTATATCCTGTTTTAATACGGCCTTGGCTTCATCGGGAATATCAACCAGTATTTGCCGGTGTTTTGCCGGTAAATAAACAAATCCTCTTCTTACTGTTGTCTCAAATCTGGAGTCCAGGAGGATAGCATAAGCTATTAACTGTTTTTTCCAATTTATTCTAACGCTCTCTGCATCTGTATATTTAACATCTACTGGAACCACTTCTTTGCTTTTCATTATGATCGTCGTATCCACCATACCATAAAGACCTGTTTTAATATCCTCCACAGCAAGGTCATGGATAACCTGAGCTATCTTCTCTTCTGGAAAGCCATATACTGTGTTTCTCTCTTTGACGCGGCGGTGCTCCTTTTCATGTTCTTCTTTGCCCATATCCATCTTTGGTTTAGCTCTGATCTTGATGCCAAGCGTTTTCATAAAATACACCTTGCGAGGACAATAAAAATATTGAGTAATATCGCTTACTGCAAGCATCTCCTCTACCATCGTAGCCAGAACCCCTTATATGTTTTAGAATCTCCTCTCAGGAATTGAGCAACATCCCGGGCCTGGTTAAGGATAAGATCAGTCCATTTAAGGTTCTTATCCTCATATCTCACCTGGCTTTCAAGCTTGGTCAAAAGTTCATTCAATAGCAGCTTGCGTGCGCCATCAGCCATTTTGCATATCCCATTTTCGATGGTGAAATCATCAGGTTTTACCTGTCCAAGTGAAAAAATCTTTATAACCGACTTATCTACTATCTGCTGCCTGAACTCTTCCATGATATCATAGACAAGGCTGGCTTTACCTGGTCGATCTACATGCAGGAAACCGCCATAGGGATCAAGACCTGAGTAATGGATTGCACGCCAGCATTCGCCTTCAAGCACTCCATAGCCGTAGTTCAGCATGGCATTGACAGGATCGGCAGCGTATCTTCCGCTCCTGTCTTTAAAGCCAAACTCATCTGGAATTATCGCTAAGATAGATTTCCAGTAGGAAGCAGATGCATTTCCCTCATAACCCATGATGGTCTCTCTCATGTCACTGCATGACTTGCCTTTGATATTCAGCTTTTCAAGTTTGTCTATCCAGACATTGGCCGCATCCCTGGCTATTTTTAGCGCTTCTGCTGAATCCGGGAATGTATCTTTTCTGGATTTTGAAAGTGTACCAAGAGTAGCGGACATGTTGTGCAGCTTTGCATTAATGAACTCCTTTGCAAGCACTGTGCCAGCAGGAGTATCGAAAGCACGGTACTGCTCGCGCCGGGTGTTCACAGTTCTCATCTGAGGCGGGGAAATATAGGCTGTGACCTGGCCGCGCCAGTCTATCAGAACCACATCCACGCCGTGTTCAGCCAGAAGCTCGATGGCATCGGTGCTTATGCTGCCCCTGCCTGAGATCACTACCTGGCGCAGGTCCTGGGGGATGCATCTATGTATGACGGTATTTACACCATCCTTTTTTTCTTTTACGATTATCTGTTCATGGTCTGTGCCGATGAACTTTCCCCAGCCGTCGATTACGAGGCGATCCATGATTTCATTAATCCTTTTTCGTACTTGAAATTTCTTTTATGGCTTTCTTTACAATCCCAAGAAACCGTTCCGAATACTCAATTACACTCTCGGCTTCTTCGTGTGTGAATTCATATCCTATCCCATAGTCAGCCCTTTCGCGTATCTCTCTTGCAGTGCTTATCGCTTTCAGGTAATAATCCTCAATAATACCCTCTTTTACAAATTCCAGACCAAGCTGTGCAATGACCCCTTTGTGGGTTTTTGGGAAAATATTCCTGGTACTCAGCAGTGCCCGCGCTGAGTAGTGCATGCTGTAGTATGCCCTGCTAATGGCATCGCTATACATTCTTTTTTCAAATAGGAATGTTGCAGAAATGAATTTTGATTCCGCTTCTTTTATGAGAAGCCCGGCTTCATCCAATCGCCACACCCTCTCTTGCAATGTTCTGGTAAAATCCGGTGTTTATTTTTTTCATGAAAGAATACTCTTCAACTGATACTGCTTTTGCCGATATATACACTCCAGTCTGAAGCAAAATTTCAACAGTTATTTCTGAAAGGTTTTTCTGCATTTCAAACCTGTTCCCGCTTGTAATAACAAGCACATCTATATCGCTTTCCTCTGTGGCTTCTCTTCTTGCAAAGCTACCAAAGAGAAGGATTTCCTTGGTTTTGTCGCTGTATTTTTTCTTTACTGATTCTATGAATTGTTGTAAGATTATTTCTTTGTTAATGGGATTTTTTGGAGGAGCACTAGCATCTCTCATAGCGGTATTGCCTCCTTAAGGATGCTGTGCTTTCTGGCGTTGCGTAGGATGGCGGGGCGGTGGAGGGATAGAATAGGGGGATGGGGGCATAGGTTAATCATTGTGGATTGTTTGAATTATTGATATTAAATTGACATCTTTGAATATGTTTACTTCCAAAATTCAATAGAAATTTTTCCAGAATGTCATCAACAAATATCTTATGGAATTCTTCATATTGCTCTTTCAAAATCGGGGTCAGACCGTGTGCGTACAGTGAATTATTTCTAACATTTAGTGAGTTCCACAGATATTTTTCTTTTTCAGTATATATTTTAGCCAGAGGATCTTCACGGTTCTTTTTTACAAGTAATTCATAGCTTTCTTTTAGACCGATTTTGATTTTGTTATCTTTTTTGTCTCTTTTTGCTTCATATTCATTTTTATAAACATCAGGAAGTTTTTCCACATCAATATTGGCAGTAAGGATTGAATACTCTAACCATAATCTCAATTGAATCAACAGCTCTAACGCCCTGTAAAGCCTTCCAGTGGCATCATCATATCTACCCTGTTTTGCTCTCCTTTGGGCATTTAAAACAATATCTTCAACAAGCTCATAACCACATCCCTTTTGCGAATGACTCAGATCTTCTATTGCATTTTTATTGAAATCTTCATCAAACTTTTTATGGCTCCATATAACAGCCTCCAAAAACATCACATTTTTTACATACAACCTGCGATAATTATGCAGCAATCTCCATGCTTCAATATGGTCGAAACGATCCCATGCCAGATATGCGTTCGAAATATTAAGATATTTGTCGATTTGTGTGTCGATTTCTGCTGGTAAATTTGGAGTCTTTGCAGTTTCTTCAAGAACACTTATGGCGCCATCATAATCATATCTGTCCATTCGGTTTTCTGCAATTTCAACCTGTCTTTTCAGAAAAACCATGTTCATTTGAGTGAGCCGTATCCTCTGAGTTCCATTTTGAACTTTTATCAAATCAGTTCGTGTTCCTTTAACAAGACAGACAGTTATTCCACTTATATCCATAGCAGCCGCCCCAAGTCCAACGCTCATGGATTTTGTTCCGCCTGTATAGTCAGTAAGGATTTCTGCACCGGGATTCTTATCTTTAATATTTTTGAGTAATCTCAGACTTTCAATATAGCAATCATTAAGATCATCAAAATTCTTTATTTTATGTATGTGCTCCTTCTCCCATTCTTTATTCTTAATTAGTCCGACTTGTTTAAGAATATTTACTTCATCTGGATTTTTTGGGTCTTTTCCACATACTTTTCCATCACCAGTCACTGTATTATAGCTTCCTTTGACTATATCTAAATCATCAGAACAGATAAAATGGACGTCATCTGGAGAATTCTGATTGATTGATGTAATTATTGGTGCGCATGAACCACCTACGGTAAGTATCAGGATTTTCATTTCTCATCCATAATTTTCACTTTCACCCATCCCAGTGGGAATTCTCCTTTAATCAGACGGCGAGAGATTTTATTATCAGGTCGTTCTTTTGCTAAATTTATGGTCACAGAATTATATGCTGAACCCCATCCAAGCCTTAAAATAAATGAGTTTTCATTTTTTAAGGATTCCATATCTTTTGCCAGTTGTTCATATTTCTCATAAGCATAACTTGTTTTTGAGCTTCCAAAAAATTCTAATTCTTTGTTTATGACCATTCCATAAAATTCGTTGCATGATGAAATTATTTTTTTTATGTTTATATCAATGAATTCACTTTTCTTCTTCAGATCTTCATCTATCCAAATATCATGAGATGCAACTGCTGCCCTGTCAAAATAATATGATTTTGTTCCTTCAAACATCATATTATACCCTGATGCAGAAAAATTATCCTTTTTTGAAAATGTTTTTACATTATAAATCTTCATATCATCAAAAGCTAAAGGTAAAGAATCAGATATTTTCAAAACTCTGAAAGGATCATCCTGTGGATTTCTATATCCAAAAACATCTTTTTCAATATTTCCGCTTTCAGTCAGCGGTTTAGGAGTCATTGAATAAAGCAATGCAGTCCTTATTGCACCCTTTACGGAACTCCCTGGAATAAACGGTCTGCTTGATGTCTTAATGAATGTCTGTATAGATAACTGGTTATTCGGATCGTTCTTTTTATCCTCATATACTTCCAGTACATCAGAATCAATTTCCATTGAATATTCCTGAACTTTTGAAGTGTCTGCCATCTCTTTAATAAAATTGCGTGTTTTTATCATATCAGATGATGAGATTTTTAAAAACTCCTCTTTATTCGCTTTATCAAGAGATAAAATAAATTTGGAAAGATTTATTCGATAAAACCTGTCTTTAATAAAATACTCATATGGTTCAATGCTTTCACCGCTTCCTATAAAAACTGGAGTCAGAGTTTCCACTATCATTTTCATATTTTCATCCCCACTGCAAAAACATAGCCGTATTGTTTGATCTTCTCGTCGGTATGGACATTAGAAACCAGTTGACCATAATATTCTTTCAAATTATTTGTTTTGAAAACAGAGCCTGCCTGAAACATGCGAATCGGTTTCTTAAAAGGTGTTCTTGAATTCCCTGAAGCATAATGACCGCCAAGTTTTCCATATTTCACCTGCAGATCATACCATCCTTCAACAGGGTCATTTTCGGATGGAACAAATGAAGAAAGAGAAACAAAAGCATTCGGATTTTCAGGAGAATTAAACTTATATTCTTTAATATCAATTAATTTGAAATGACCTTTTCCGGTAGTTTTCTTCTTTCCAAATCCATTCAATGAAATGAATTTAAATATCTTTTCGATAAATTCTTTATCGATCCCATTAATTTTTATGAAAAATGAAATGTTTGTTTCATTTGAATAAAAAGTTTCATCCTGTGTAAAAAGACCTCCTTCTTCATTAGTATGAGAAGTTACACGATTGATAGCATTTTTATAAAGTGTAAATTTTTTTTCTGGATAATAAACTTCATGATTTTCGTCTATCTTTCGTTTCAAATAATCTTTTTCAGATAAACCATTTAATAATTCTTCAAACACATCTTTTTTGATCAGCTTTTCTTTCTTGAATTTTTTCATTATTTTCAGGATATCAATTAATTCTTTTTTCGAATCTTTTTTGATTTTATCTGTTTCCTTCACAATCTCTATAAGCTGTTCTCTGGTAACAGGTTCATGTAATGGCTTAGGAAAAAATCCTGTGGGAAAACCATTTGAGATTATCAGTGGTGGCGATGTTTGATATTTCGAGATAAAATCTTCAAGTTCTTTTTCCCCTTCCATGTACCTTATCGCCCAGCAAATTGAACCGAATATAGTATCTGCTTGAAAGGGCGTCAAGAATGATGATTCGGGATGGAGAATTATTTCATATGTTTTCATATATTAAAATCCACTGCTGAGGATTGATCTGAACTATCAAACATTTTAATATTGTTGAACTTCACTTTTCCTGAGCCGCGGCTTCCAGAACCGCCAAGCGCATCATTTTCTATTAATTTCAACCCTTCTTTAACATGTTTGAGTAAATCAAGATCAGTCTTGCCTTCATCACCCATATCGAAAACACGATATACAAGTTCAAAATTAAATTTAATTCCGGCAGGGACTCTTTCTATAGATCTGGGATTTGCTCTGGCAGTAATTCTATTTATCGTATTCTCATATTTTTCTTCAGAATAGGGCAGTCCTTTTTCTTTTTTCAGCTTTGTTAGTTTTTCTTGAGATTCCTGAAAAAGATTTGCATCACGAACGATTAATCTACCAGGTCCAAGTTCTGATTTTTCTGCTGATGTTCCAAATATTCGACATATAAAACAATTATTATTTCCACAATATTTATGGAATTCACCTTTGTTATCAAACAATCCATATTTCAATTCCAATAATGACCGCATTCGCCCCTTGACAGATGATCCTGGAATATAAGGAAAACCTGTAATTGGATGTTTTATAATTGGATTATCCATCCCACCTATTTCAATGGTTTCAGACGAACCGCCTATGTGAAGACCAGTTATACACTCGATTTCTCCCCTGATTATTTTATGGGCTATCAATTTCATCTATGTTCCTCCTTGAATTTACTATGAAAGTAATAATATCCAACTACACTTTCAAAAAACTTCATGAATGCGTCAAAATCTTTACTATCAGAGATTTTGTCTACACATGCATCAATGAATTCTTTAAACTCTTTAGGTGTTTTACTTGAATCTTTTCCGACGGAATATGCCACCTTGGATTTAAGCATTAAAATCAAAGCTTTTTGTTCATCAAATCTTCCATCTATTTGTGCTTCAATAGAACGAACTTCATTGAAAAATTTCCTTAATTGTGAACTTGTTAATTTCAAATCCGCAAATTTCTTTCCTAATTTTTCAGACTCTGTCGTTATCAAAATATCTATTAGTTTGGTCTTTTCTTTGTCTTGATAAAATCCCTTGTCAAGAAAACTCATATTCAAAGGTTGGGAAACCTGTTTTTGACTGAAATTTCGTCCTCTATCAGTTCTGAAATTTGTCCGGTCATAATCTCTCATTTCTTTTCATCCCTGTTTTTATATAATGCATAAGATACTGGAATTATCATATCTGACATTTCATCCCTCATTTTCAGAAGCCTCCTAATTATTTCATTTTCATTTGTTCCCATATTTTTATTAATAATATTTCGCCCAATATCATATTTTATCCTAGAAAGATACATTATATCCCCTTCCTCAGCCATCCTGCAGTATTTAAAGAGCCTGTTGACAAATGACGAATTAATTGGAGACTCTCCGTTTTTGTTTTTCTTCAATTCTTCATCAAGAAAATTACCATGATCAATTAATTCTGTAAATCGTTGCCACTTGACGGTTTTATTAAACAAAGTTACCTGATTTTTATCCCCTTTTTTGGATTTCTCCAATTCTTCATCAGAGAGGTTTGAACTTCTTGCGATTGGAAACTTTGATTTGGACAGGAATATCCCGGCAGATAATGTAATATTTTGATTATTGCAGGTATAGCTCCTGAAATCCTGGTTTATTTTTTGAGATAATTCTATTATTTTATTCCAGGGACCTGCGATCAGGAGGTCATCTCCCCCTGAATAGACAATGTAGCACTGAGGATAAACTGTTTTCACCACATGATGAATCCACCCTGTAAAAAACATATCAAGCATTCTGCTGAGCATTGTGATTCGGGAAATTGTGTCCCGGTCTGAATCTTCTTTGTTATTTTTCTTAAGCCCCATGCTGAATATATAACCAAGGTTATCAACATCGGCTTTTAAAATACCTAACAGAAATTTGCCTTCACTCAATCTGACTAAACAATCAAAACTTGCTGTTTTGGGAAAGTTTCCCTCTTGTATGACAGCACATTCATCTATTTTCTGGCAAGCAGCGCACAGAGTGTTGCGATCTTTTAATTGAAATACATGATTTGCAATGAGTTTAAAACCATTCGCTGTGTGGTCTATAGTAAAATCATTGAGTTTTAAAGTTGATTCATAATTGTTCCCATCAATTCTATTTAATATTGATACATAATATGGAACATCAGAGAATAATGTGATATGTTTTTCATTTGTCGGTTTTGTTTTTGAAATAGCAATATATTTAGCTTCAAGAAGTAAATCCCCAATGTTAGCATCGAATTCACATTTATCACATATTTCCAAATTTTTAACAACTGGCATTTTTCCACAGCTTCTGCATATATTTGCCATTTTAATTTCAGTCTTGAAACTATCATTCCATTTGTTTTCTGAAACAAGAATTTCGTTGAATTTATGTAACTTTGCGCTGTCAAGCTTATCACTTATTCTATCAAAAACTCTTGAAAAACCTGATTTACTGCTGCTGTTTCCAATTTCTAATCCTTTTCCAGAGAATTCAATGTATTCAAGGTTTAAAGATAAATTCCCATGAAACTCATTCAACAGCCATTCCGACACATTTTTCTTGATATTTATGAATTTATCGTTGGTTGTTTCTGTATTTGGGGCAATTATGAAAAATCTGCCACCAGATGAAATAATATTGCATACAGAAGGTAGATTAAACTCATCCAGAAGTCTTTGTGTAAGGACTTCAGAGATCATGCTGATATAAAATGATCTTGCACGCAATCTTTTTGCTACTCCACCGACTCCAACTGATGTTATATAGTATATATATTTCTGGATTCCGGAAATATCTCCTCCAATTAATAAAAATTTCTGTGTATTTCTGTCATTAATAGATTCACCATCCCATTGATCGAAAGAATCATGGAATTTGTATAAACAAGCTGAAATAGCACAGGTTGTTTTCAAATGGTCGAACAATGAAATATCAGGTGTATTTTTATAAACCGCAGAGGGGATGCACCAGGTATATTTTTGGAGAATATAATATAAACTATTAAAATATTTATTAAAATCCAATATTCCCTTTATTGTATCTACTTCGCCAATGAACTTATTCCAGAGATTTCTGTAATCAGATTTTAAATCTACCTTTCCATCTTCAATTTTAGGGAATAGACTATTTTCATCCAGAGATAATATTTTTAGAGGTATGCGCCATTTTTTATTTTGTTGATCTATACCAAGATTGATTTCTGAAAATATCGATAGCAACGGTTCGTTGATTCTTTTCCCCAAATCATCTTCGTCCCGATCATATCGTTCTCCTGAAGAAAGCCAATCACTGACCATTAGAATCTTTAATAATTCGTATCCTGCTGAATTGAGTTTGCCAGCCTCATGATGCATTGAGATAATTCCCGCTGCCTCTTGCCACTGCTCTGGAAAATACTCTCTTACAAATTTTGTGCCAAGTTCCTGATGCGTTCCCTTCTCTCCTGTCCCCTGCCAGAACTTCCCAATATCATGCACCACCGCCGCCAGCATCAGTTTCTCACAATCCTTATTATCACCCATACCGTTATTCATGTGACACTTCTTTATATATTTTTCTCAATATTTTCAACTTCAGTGAAAGCATCGCTTCACAAAACCACTTTGAACTCCTTCCTCACCATTTCTATCAGCTTCTTCTTACCCTTGTTTTCAGCAGCGAACTTCCTGATGAACTCCTGCCATTCAGGCTCATTTCCTGAATAGATTTCCTTCACAGCAGATAGAAGACTGACCGCTTTATCATAATGAACATGCGACTGCAAAATATCCTGATTGATGCGCAATCTGCATAGCATTGCCCCCTCGCCAGGTGACTTCTGCGCTACTGAAAGAGCGACTTTAATCACCATCTCCACAGGAATATCCTTAATGAAGTTCTTTGCAAGCAAAGCCGAAAGCTCAGGTGATTTTTTCAAAAAATATGGTATCAATAAGAGTGCAGTTCCTCTATCTTTGTTTTTCAAAATGCGATCACAAAGAGATTGCAGAACGGGCATCTCAGAAATATCTACCATTACCTTAAGCAGTTCTCCCACATGCGGTAAATCATTGATCCTTCCACGCTCAAGCGCAATTCGCATGAGCATGGCTGATTCCTGTTTCATCCCCTTATCCAGCGCTGCTCTTGAAACCGCAATGATAGTCCCCTGAGAAATATTTGGCTCTGTGCGGACTGTATCTATTGCAGCCTGTAATTCGCCATCCTTCAACATTGCAAGAACAGCGCTGTTCCTGTTCTTGATGGTTATATAAAATGCTGATCTGAAAGCCCCGGATTTTCCGATCGCTTCGAATACCTCTTTTGCTGCTATGTATTTTTCTCCATCAAAACGTCCTGACATAAGGTCAAGCGCCACATTAAGAGAGAGATTGAAATCTATCATATCAGGTCTCAAACCGATCAGCGCGCGGGCAATATCAAAATAGAGATCATTCAAATAATGCGATTCACCCGGCATCAGCAGTCCTTTTTTGGCAGCATCAAAGGCTTCCTGGAATCTCTTTTTCTCAAACAGTATTTTTGCCAGCCTGTAATAGTCCTCTTTATCCACAAGCTCATACATGGCAAGGCGCAGCCTCTCATCTGGCTTTCCAAGTTTTTCATAAAGCCCGTTAAGTATCCCCAGCGACTTTTCTTTATGATACCTGTAACTTGAATCTGATGCGATCTTCCTTGTCTCATCCAATTTTCCAAGAAAATATTCTTCTACTCTTTTGATATTCTCATCATTGATCACACTATAGAGCATGTCGCTTGCTTCCAGGCCATAATCCTCGATCCTGGCAAGATTCATTATCTTGCCAAGGAGTCTGTTGTTATAAGCAGGATCGTTTATCTGCTCCGCACATTCATTAAAATCTTTTATGCAGCTTATTGCAAAATCTCCCATGCTGCCGTTAGAATCATCAGCACCTTCATCAAATGCATCGACGCATCCTTCAACCAAGACAAAATATATATCAACAGCATCTTTAAAAGATTTCTCTTCTTTTAGCCTGTCAGCGATATTTTTAATCTCATCAAGTTTGTCGATGGCATCGTCGATATGGTAGTAGTCAAGTTCTCCACTTGTTATCCAGGCTATCTTTTTGGAAATAGCATCTATATTAATTCTGGGTTTTTCTCTTTCCTCTCTTGTAAATTCAATGACAAGAGACGGATGTTGTTTTATTGCTCTCCCAATCATATTGATTATTTCATCTTTGCTAACTTCATCCAGAGATTCCAGGAATCTATCAGCATCAATAAATGAAGAAGGTTCAAACAACCATTTCAGGAGAAGCGCTGTTCCATGTTTGCACATATTTCCTACAGGGCATGTACATTTTGTGCTTATCTCTGAATCTTTGATCAAAGCTCTCACCTCATATGGTTCGGGAGAACTTCCCATCACCTGAGCAAAAAGAGTATCATCTAATTTTACAGTTCCCCGGACATGACCGTTTTTATAATAATCCTGTCCCTTGAAGAACGTTGTATTGCCAAAGATTTGTTTAATTGCATCTTCTGTCAAAGCTTTCATATTTCACCGGAATATTCTTCTGCCATGCCTGAAATCACACTGTCATGCACTCAGCCGCGTACATGCACCTTCTCTCGCATTGCGCCATTCCGGGGTCTTTCTCCTCATATACCATCTCCGCCTTTTTGTCCCTTTCCTCAATCCACCAGCTTCTCAGGTCGTCGCTAATGTGGAAAATATCGCGCTCAACCAGGAGGCGGTCATCTTTAAAATTCAGGAAAACCGTGCATCCTATGTCAACAGGAATCTCGTATATGCTCTCAAAGACAAGAGCATAGCCTGTTGCGTAAAGCTTGAAGGGGTTCACTTCTTCTTTTTTTATACCGGTTTTAACATCGAACATGATATTATGCAGATAGTCGTAGCAGTCCACGCTGAGGATGCCGCTGCATCCTATTAACTCACCGCTGATCTTATGTTCGATAAGGAAGGGCGCTGAAGTTGCGATCATATCTTCCTCTGTAGAATACGGCTGGCTGCTTGAGGCATCTGTGAATTTAGATTCGGCGTTAGTGAGAACATGCTTCCAGACCATTCCTGCATATTTTTTTATAAGTTCAAGGTTTCCCTGGATATGCGTCTCAAACTTCTGCGTATTATACCACTCTTCAAAAGCTGGAGTGAAGCTTTTCCGCCTCACCTGCCTGTATGCTTCATTTATTGAGGCATGTGTAACAGAACCCAGAGATACAGGATATGTCATCTCGCCTTTCTTTTTAAGCACATGCCTCAAGTAGACATCCCTTGACGTCGGGCAGTACTTGCTGCATATAGAATACATTGGCAGCTTTACATCGTAATAGGGTTTCAATGGGGAATTGTCCCAGCTCCAGCCACGAAGTTCCTCTGTTACGCCAACACTCCTTGAAAGCGGGCGGAGCTTCTTTAAGAGCTGCTTATGCTCGATATCGTTTAAGTAGTACACCATAATATCACACTCATCACACTATCTGTACGCTTGAGTCCTTAACGAGACACGTACCGCTGTTACTGATTATCTCAGCTGTGCCTGTACACCGGTCACACAGGGGAATAATAAAGATGCTGTCATGTCCATCGTTCACGAATTGGCTTACTCTCCTGGCAAGTACGGCCCTGTCATTAGCATTTAACTCACCTCTGAAAGCGCTGTACTGGATACGTGCAAGACCAAAGGTCTGGAGCATTGTAGCAAGCCTCTTCCGCTGGCCGTCATCTGTTATATCGTACACTACGAGGCAGTTCATATTATCGCGATCCTCCCTGCGCTTGTTATTTTGAAGCCGTTCCCCTCACTCACATAACCCATTGATTTGAGTTCCCTGAGATGGCTGTAAGCCATTCCTTTTGAGATGCCGATCTTTATAGCAATCTTGCTTACAGATGTCTCACTGCTCTCAAGCTGTTCAAGTACCGCGCGCTTTGTATCCGAAATACCGAATCCAAGCAGAGGGAAATCGATCACAAACTGGTCTTCCTCTGTAACATAGACTACCTGCTCTACCATTTCCTTCCTTGCATAAGATCCAAAGAGTGCGCCAAATGCCTGGGGCTTCCTGCCGCCAGAGACGTTCACTATTATGCGCTGCCCTTTTGCGTTCTCTTCTTCAATTATTGCAGCAACGTCCCTGGCAACTTTTACAACATCGTAGAGAGAGGTATATTTTTTCTCTACCTTAAGGACCGAGCCGAGGGTGTCAGTGATCATCTTCTCCGCACGCTCCTTCTCTTCGGGAGCCTTCTCTTCAGTCAGCAGAATAATACGCGAGGGTGAGAAGCGGGTGGCACAGACGATAACAGGCTCTATGGAATAGATGGTTGAGATGAGAGTGAGGGTGGTTGTCATTGATATGTATTTTGAATATAAATGTATATATTGTTTACTAATTTATGAATATATATGATGTATTTGTGAGGTTTTGAGGTGTACAAATAGAACCTTCACGTTCATATCAGTAATAAGAAAAGCCATATCGGAATAAACAGTACCCGGCGTCCTCCAAGTTCTCCTTTCTTAAAGGTGTCTTTTGTCACGACTATCCCGGTGTTCAGATCTTCCATCTCCATGAATTCTATAAGTCCTTTCAGATCGGCATTTGTAGGATGCTCTCTGTACTTTATTTCGATTGGGATTACTTTTTTCGAGTCATCATATACGAAATCAACCTCATGTTTATTTTTCCAATAGTAAGGTTCATAGAATGGTTTTGACTCACGACCTTTTTTAATCAGGTGCCATGCCGCTACATTTTCTGCAGCTTTACCATCGTCCCTGTCCAGGGTCAGCGCCCTCCTGAGACCTTCTTCCCAGAAATATAGTTTCTTTGCCCGCTTCTCAGCCGCTTTCTTGGAGGGCGCAAAAACATCTGCTACGAACACCATCATTGAACTCTGCAGGTAATAAAGGTAGAGTTTCAAGGTCTCCCGGTCAATATCGAGCCTTTCGGATAATCCTTTGTAGGTGAACCTGTTAGTGGAAACGGCAGCAATATCCCGTACCATCTTTTCAAGAAGTATGGGGTCCTTCACTTTGAACACGCTTACGATGTCCTTGAACAGGATGAGGGCGAAATAATCCTCCACGATAGTTCTGTACCACTGCTCCATATCCCTGATCTTGAACCATTCAGGATACCCTCCCGTATCGAAATACTGGCTAAGAAAATACAATATGCTCTGTTTATGTTCTACAATGCCGTTGTATGCTTTTTCAATATCTTCAAAACCCTCAAGGTCGGGTTTTTGTGGAAGCATCCCGGAAACATCAATATTATTGAATTCCAGGAACTCCCGGAGCGTCAGAGGAAAAACGTCCAGGAACCTTATCCGCCCTGCCAGACTTTCTGAAGCATCCAGATACAGCAGGGTTTTGGATGAACCTGATATTATGAACCTGCATTTTGCATGTGCATCTATGTAATATTTCAACTGCAACTGCCACTCTTTCATGACATGTATCTCATCAAGCAGGAAGTATGTTGATTCCCTGGATGGGTCTATGCCTGTAAGTTCATGGTACGTGTTCAGGATATCGTGGACGCTGTCTATTTTTCCGATGAGGTCATCAATTTTCGCATAGACGATCTCTTCGGGTTTTTTGGTTTTAAGAAGAAGGTCTATGTACTGGTATAGTATGGTTGTTTTTCCGCTCCGCCTTATCCCTGAGAGGCAGATGATCCTTTCAAGTTTGTCGGATTGCTGTATCTTGTTGAGATAATCCTGTCTCTCTGTTCCTCTGTCCGAAGGTGCGATATTTTTTGTTTGCCACCAGTAGTTTCTTTTTTTTAGATAGCTTATCAGGAACTCTTTATCCATGTGCAAGTATAGTAAGCAGAATAAATATAAATGTTGCGGTTTATGTTTGCATCTATATATAGTGCTGATAGCATCGCTCTATATTTTTAACAGACTTGGTGCAGGAAGTATATGTATTTACAGTATTTGTGAAGGTAAATGGTAAACAAGTGTATAGTAAAACGAAAAAGTTAAATATTGAAACTGCATAGTTTCAGCCATGAACTTTAGGGATGTATGTGGAAGAATGGCGTTGCAGTTGGACGCAAGAGACGCTACGCTTAAACAATGGAAAGGGATAGGCGTAATAAATGCTTGAATTATACCATCACCAAAAAGCAATGCAGGAGCCGATGCGTGAGCGCAAGAATGCGCTTCTTCTCGCGCCATGTGGTAGCGGAAAAACACTCGCAGTAGTTTATAGCTGGTTGAAAGAGCGCCCGACTAAGCATTTGATTTATGTTCTACCGACTAAAACGCTTCTTAAAAGCATAAAACAGGACATTATCGAGCTTATCGAAGGAAAAGATGGGAAACCTGACGCTGTAAAAGAATTAGGTTACAGAATTGTTGATCTGGAACAGACTGAATTCAGCAATCCTAAACTGATAAGTATCGCCACCGATTATGGGGAAGAAAGGGAATCAAAACTTTATGCACATGATATTATTATTACGACAATGGATAGTTACATTGCGCGACTTTATCGCAGTTCCCTGACTCCTAAGAAATTCAGGGATTTGCCTATCGCCCGCATTTTTAATTCAACCACTATTTTTGATGAAGCGCAGATGTATGATAACTATACCCATACCCTGGCGCGCTATACTTTTAAATTACTGAGGGAAGGAAAGGCACATCATATCGTTATGACTGCTACACTTAGCGATAAAATGATAGATTTTTTAGAATTAAAAGACGAAAAAGGTTACAAGAAAATTCCAGTTCCTGATGATAAATGGATGAATTTTACTGGTAAAAAACAAATCGCAAAGATTGTTGAATTCAATGACTTTACATCAAAAGTCGAAGAAATAATTAATGAAAATAAAATCTCAAAAGCTTTGATAGTTTGCAATACGGTTGGTAAAGCTCAGGACTTATTTAATAAATTAAGTGGCAATGTAAGAAATGTTCTATTGCTGCATAGCAGATTCAAATATGAAGACAGAGAAAAGAAAGAAAATCAAATAAGGGAGCATTTTACGAAAGACAATGCGTTTATCGTAGCTACTCAGGTTGTAGAGGCTGGAATTGATATCAGCGCGCCATGCTTGATTACTGAAATTGCTACTGGTGATTCGCTTGTTCAGAGAATTGGCAGATGCGCTCGAAGGAAAAATGAAGAGGGAAGTATATTCCTGCTGTACTCAAAAGAAGAAAAACAATTGCCGTATAAAAAGTCTAAAATAGAGCCAGCTATTCAGATGTTAAAGGGATTGTCGGGTAATCAAGATTATGATTTTACTCTGGAAAAACAACTTGTTGGGAGTGTGATTCCTCCAGCACTTGAAGGCAATGCCGAATCAAAGGCGAGAGGAATAATATTGAGTGCTTTTGTATCGCTTTCAGCTTTCGGAGATGCATGGATAAATGTTCCAACAAGGGATGCAACACCTGTTTATATTTATTTTGGTAAAAATATCAATAAAGATGATAATAATAAAGTGATGGAAAATTGTGTAAGAGTAGATTTGCGGTTCTTATATAGTATTTCAAAAGATCTTTCTGAATTTAAATTTTATGACCGAGAATATGATAAAGAAGACCAAAAAATCACCTTCAGAGAAAAAAATAATCCTAATGCCTGGTCAATAGCAGTTTCAAAGAGTGTTGGATATGACTCGATTTTAGGAGTGACAAGAAATGAATAATGATATTTATAAATTGTTACCCACCGAAGATTGTTACTCAAAAACTCATGGGAGTGATTTTTTTGAAACCTACAATAGCCATATAAACCTGTGCCTCGCATTTCTTAACCCGGTTTTAAAAGCGTTAAATTATCATAATTCAATAGATGACGTAAAAAGGATGGTTCAACTTCACGACATTGGAAAGCTGGGCCCTGAATTTCAAGAAGCTATAAAAATGAATAAACCACAATACATTCGTCATGAAGAGTTGGCATTTATTAAATGGTTGGATAATTATTCAAATCTAAAGGATTTAAAATTACCTTATATTTTAGCAATTCTTGCACATCACAAAACACTTATAGATGATGAATCTGCAATATTAATCGAACAATTCATATCAAATCATCCTAATTGGAAAAAATTGTCCAAAGAGTGGCTGAGCATTATTAAAAGACAGAGACCCGAAAGAATAGACCATGAATTTCTTTCAGCTCTGCCGCTCATTGATATTCTAAGAACTGTTGACATTCTGGCAAGTTTTACAAGTGAAACTGTTTATCTGCAATATATGAAAAAACCAGAGATTAAAAAATCACTGTATGAAGCAGCCTTTTCTGATATCAGTAAAGAACTTTCTTGCATCAATATTAGAACAGATGAAATAAAGTATGAAACAATATCCGATGATGGGAAAACTGTGAAAATCGATTTGAATTCTCCTGTTAATTCGATTATTGAATACGTGCGAAGGGAGAAGTCATGAAACTTATATTTCCAAATTTGCAAAACGAAGAGGGAAAAACAATTTGCCAGTTATTTGCAGTGGATTTTTTAAAATTCCTTCAAAGCAAAAATATGAAACTTAAAATGGTAGATTTAAACAATATGGTCGCAGAACTGGAAGGTACAATAGATTTAGATAAAAATTTTGATGATTACTTAAATGAAGTTTTTGATGAAGGACTGGTTTCTTACAATTATACAAGTAAATTGATAAGGCGTGGTAAGGGCGACATAGCCAAGAAAGTCACTAATCCTGATAAGGTTAGTGACTTTACAAAGAAAATTTTTGAGCATTCTGGCAATGAATTTGAATTTAAAGATAAAAGTGAAAGCCTGTTTGCAGGACACATAGAGGGGCTTCATTCTATTAGAAATAACATAAAAGCGCATAGATGCGTACAGAGCAGCGATGAAAAAGGAAGCGTTTGCAATGTGTGTGGGTTAGTAGAAGGCAAGAAATCAGATATCACAGAAAGAATAAGTCTTGTGGCAGATAAATGCTGGAAACCTCTTGGAACGTATGAACAGCTTAAGGGATGTAAGAGATGTACATATGTTATGGGGCTAATCAGCAACATGCGCTTTTTATGGAGAGTTAATATTAGCGGGAAAAATGGAAAAGCGCGCTATTCCGTCATCCCAAAATTTAGAATAGATACAAATGAACCAAATATAATTGACAAAATCATTGAAAACTCGGCATATTTTGGATTATTTAGAACCAGAATGTATGGAACAACTTCCATTGATTTTCTCTTAAATTCACTAAAAGCGCAGCCAATCATAGCTAAAATAGTGGACGATGAGGAAGTAAGCCTCATGGTATTCAGTCAATCTGCCACTGGGCAAGGCGGATTTATCACCGAGAACGTCATTAGTTCAAAAAAAATCCAGAAAATTGCCAAGTTTGCGGTGTTTTTGAATAAATACTTCCCAAAATTGCCGTATGCTGACGGCGGTGCACAGCAAACACTTCCGCGGATCATTAGCGATACAGCCTATATTTGTACCACAAAAGGTAAAAGTGCTGCAATGTTGCATTTTTTCACTGAAATAAGTACAGATTTTGATGTTCTATTAAAAGTATTAGGAGGAGACAAAGATATGAAAGTAGAATATTTCAGAAATAATGAAGTAATACAAAATATGAATGAATACGAATGGGATAACCCATTAGTAAGAGTAAGTACCTTTTTTGTTGCTGAAAGAGCCAATGAAGAAAATAAGAAGAAAATAAGAGGAGATCGTGCTAGAGATGTTCAACAAGTAATTAACTCGCCTATGGCACTTTTTAACTCAATACCAGAAAAAGAAAAAAATAAAACGATAAGGAAATTTATAGAAGAAATTACAGAAAATGGAAGAAGCCCGTTATTAGGAAGAATTGACAGACCGGAAGATTTTCGAACAGAATTTTCAAAAGCGTTGAATGTATGTAAACCGGATCAACTAAAAGAAATTGTTAGATCGATGCGAATGTTTGCAAATACATACCAGTATAAAAAAGCAGAGGAAAAAGATGCAATTCTTAAGGAGACACTTGAAAAATTGGGCTATTCATTTAAACCACGGGAGGAAAAAGCATGAGCTTGATTAAACAAAAAAATAATAAAGAGTTTGAAACTAAGCGAATAGGGGTCACCTATCTCATAAAATTAGAAAACGAATCGCCGCTTAATGAAAATATGGTTGAAGAGACCGGTAATATTCATAAAAGGATAACCTTATACGATGGAATCGAAAAAGCAAAGCGCAGCGGCAATAGCGTAAAATCGCAGCATCGAAAAGCATTGATGGACCATATTGGAAAAGATGAAGCCCAATGCGATTCGACTGAGAATCCATGCGGTGAATGTCTTGGATGTGCCCTTCATGGATTTGTAATGTTAACAAAGAACACAATGCACAGTTCCCTTGTCAGTTTCAGCGATATGGTCAGCATCGAAAAATCGGATGACTGCATCACAGGTTTGAGAGAGACGATGTTAAAATCGCCAAGTATGAACGTAAGTCCGCAGCCTTTCAGTTACGAAAGAGTGAAAGCGGGAACACATTTAGTCGGAACTGCGTATCTGACGCTTACAGGCAGAAAAACCGATATGGAATTTGTCTTTGAAGATGAAGCACAAATAATCGATGCTTTCTGGTATGGTCTGCGCTCTGTATTAACAAACCAGACATACCAGCAGACTGTCATGACCGCACGCCATGATGCAAGATTCACGCCAGAACTGCTCGTCGTTTCAGAAGCAAAAAATTTACCCGTTGATATAATGGTCAGTCCAAATCTAACAATCTGTGAGCCAGAAAAGACAAAGGATGATCTAAAAGCAAAAGCCAATGCGCTCAAATCTCTGTTAAAACAGGGTGATGTAAACACTATTGATATAAAAGAGGGCGCAGAAGTACTGCAATATTTGAGTACAAAAGGCCATATCAAATCAAAAACAATAAAATCCATCAGCAAAGTCAAACCCAAAAAATCTGATAAGTCAGAAAAGCCTGTATCGAGCGGGGATTCTGAGAATGAAAGCAATTAAAATGATTCTTGACCCTGCCATCGGATGGCATATTCGCAACCCTGCGACATACAGGATAGAACGAACCTATCCTGTGATCCCACCAACCGTTTTATTCGGAATCGTTCAAAATCTGTTAAATACAAGTTCGCATAAAACAACTTTTAAACAATTTATAGCTTTAGGAGGTTTTCCATCAAGCGATGTTGGGCTGAGTCTTGAAATGCAAAGAATTGTGAAAATAAAAGGCAAAGATGATATTGTAGGAGACAGGCACGAAATAGAGGTTGCTCATACAAATTTGATAAATTCCTATCTGCTTGTACCTGGTGAGCTTGCTGCTGAATATATTTCAAGTTTGAGGCAACGGGTAGGGGATGTTGTTCTGTTGACTACAAACCAATTTTCGGTAACTATCAGAAAAATATCAGAACATGAAGTTATAAAAACAAAAAGTAAAAAGCTGCTTTTCGGACTGGCACGTGAAGGTATGGGATTCCCATATGTGCTCCCGTTGCGATACAAATTTGGCAAAACGATAGATCACAGGACGCAACAATACTGGAGAGTTTTACTCCCTTTTGTACCTGTTGTGTCAGATAAATCGATCAGAAAAGCAGATATTGAATTATTTGAAGAAATTGATGTGCTTTCTATTGATGGTGCAAACTTTGATGCTGAATTGGTAAAGCTTTGTGAAAATAAATGGGATAAGAGTATTGCACCTCTGGTTGGTACGATTTAGATATGCTCCCCCTCGCCAAACTCACCGCCCGCCTCTCCTTCCCCACTTCGGTCACCTTCCCCTACTGGATGGGCAACACCTTTCGGGGCGGCTTCGGCATACACCTGCGCCGCGCCTGCTGCCCTGATTTAAAGAGGGACTGCTATTCCTGCGATGCCAGGGAGGACTGCATCTTTTATTATACGCATATGAAGAAAGACTCTAAGGTGGGTTACGGCGCTCCTCCCAAACCAATTGTTTTTATTCCTCCTTTTTTCGGGAAAAGTTTCACCGTTGAAGAGAACGGTTTCCTCGATGTGGGTATTCTTCTGTTTGGCAGGTTTACCCGTTTCCTTCCCCATGTGGCACTTGGGCTCTCCATGCTCGGGCAGAGCGGCATCGGTTCTGAGAGACACTATGACATTAATAAGTTCAGGCTGGATGAAATGAGATGCAGCTTCTCCGGAGATGTTGTTTATGATGGCAATACGATAAATATCGGTGCGATGAGAACAGTTGATCTGGCTGATTATGCCAGTGATGGCGTTTCTGCTACTGACAGCCTTTCCATCGGCTTTGAGGCACCCATTATGGTTAAGACCGGAAAATTCCCGCCTGGATTGGATAAGCTACTTGGTATGATTCGCCAGCGACTGATTCTTTACGTTAATGAATATGGTGAAGGCGCAAAGATTCCTGATTTTGAATGCAGCGCATCCATAAAATCTTCAAGTGTCCATTTTCATAACATTAAGAGCAGATCGCAAAGGGAAGGTAAAAGGGACTTCTTTACATATACAGGAACTGCTGAATACTCCATTCAGAAAATAGATGAGAATGCAATTCAATTACTCCGCATTGGTTTACTCATAGGTGCTGGCCCTAAACCATCATTTGGGCTTGGATTTATAAAAAAGATTGATTAAAAGGAATCATGCTAATAGATAAAATTCTATTCATCATATAAAATACAATATCACAGGCAGCATTATGACCCCCATTGCGTTTATTTTCCTTATCTTTGCATACGATGCTATCATTCCAACAGGCGTGGAGATCAAAAATATGATAAACCCGAACCAGCCTGTGAACACAAATACCATAATTGCCAGTCCCGCCAACACAGTTGCACACAATTTAGAATAATTGATCCTTGAAAGGAAGCCCGAAATCCTGCCGCCAAGATAGATCGTTGTAAAATATGAAATTACAGAAACAAAGATTATGACGATCAACAGGAGGATAATGATCGAATAATCCCATTCGCTGACATCCACGAGCTGGTCGATCGCGACCATTGCACCACTTCTTGCTTTTCCAATAATGAACAGGGCAATAAGGCTGAAAATCGCATTTGCTGTATTGGCGCTGCTTATTGAAACCATGAATTCTTTTGATGACATGCTATCCCTTTCCTCGCGGACAAAGAGCCTCGCAAGAAGTGTCCCTACCGCTGATGATACACCAGGAAGCCATGCCACAAAAGAGCCTGCTGCTGTCCCTGACACCATCCCCCTGATAATTCTTTTTCCGGGAAGCACGAACATGCAGTTCTTCTGCTGAGGCGGCAATTCGGATTTTGTCATGAGGCTAATAACGAGCATGGAAGCACCGAATAATCCCGAAAGAAGGGGTAAAAGAATTGAGGGCTCGCCAAATTTAACAAGGGGCTGCATCAATACTGCGTTGTCAAATGCAAATATGCCAAGGAACCCGGAAATAAAGAAAAGAAGAATTGCATAAAACTTGAATTTAAGATGCACAAGCGACCCCTGGCCTTCCACGTATTCCCCATTCTCTGTGGCTATCATCAGTACTACAATCAAAATAAGGATCCACCCGATGTAAGCGTTGATCATTCCATATATTTCCAGAAAGAAAAAAGCCATTGGGATTGCCATTATCAAAGATACGATGACCGCCCCGGCGCTGCCTATGGCAGAAAGGCGTATTGCCTCAGCGCCTCTTCCCTCCATGAGGAGCGCATGACCGGGGAGCACGGCAAGGGCAGTATCTGCTTCAGGAGCGCCAAGAAAAATTGAGGGAATTATGTCCAGAAAGGTATGAGCTATCGAATTTGAAAGGATTATTACGGCAATGTAGAATGGAGCAAACCCGATCCCTGAAAGAAAAGGCGATATCGCAACAAGTATTAAGGCGAAATTATTTACATGTATCCCCGGGGTAAGGCCTGTTATGATACCAAGCAGGAAGCCGAACATTATTGATATGATCAGGATTGTCAGGGAGATGTCCATGGATTTCTCCTGAAAGCATCTCTTAAACAAAAGGGTTATGTTTTCAAGTGTGATTTTAGCTTTGTGAAAATCGCAGTAACTAAACTTGAAGAAAAATCCGAAGGTGTCCATGAACTATTCAGGAGCTATGGCCATGAAGCAGTAATAGTATCAACGATGCGTGCTGCTGCCCCCTCCGACCCTGAACCGCTTTTAAGGTTGTGCGATATGATATCGAAAGAGAAGATAGATATTCTTATTCTCACAAGCTCACTTGGCGCTGAGAAACTCCTCGATAATGTAAAGCCCGGGAAAAAAATAAGAATCGTAAGCGTGGGGCCTAAAACTGCAAAGAAAGTGGAAGAGTACGGATTGAAGAGTGAGATCATTGAAAAGTTCTCCTCGGAGAATTTCGCTGGTTACCTGGGCGAAATAAAAGGCAAAACCATAGGCATCGCGCGTGCAGAAGTTCCGAATCCTGAATTGATAGGATCACTGGAGTCAAAAGGCGCAGTGGCTATTGAAGCCCCAGCATATCGGTTAGAGCCTGCCGGGAACAGTATTCTTGAAGTATTAAATGATGTTGATGCGGTGATATTTACAAGCGCGAAATCTTTTGAGCTTTCAGGATTCAAACCCGGAAATGGGAAAAAAATCAAATCAATTGCGATTGGGCCAAAAACTGCTGATGCTATGAGGAAATATGGTGTACACCCGGATTTTGTGGGGAATGGGACTTTAGAAAATTGTCTATCTTCATTATTTTATATTTATGATAGATAAAACAAGGGCGCTTTTGATCGCAGGGACCGCCAGTGGCGTGGGAAAAACCACGGTCGCAACAGGTCTTATGGCTGCCCTTGGCAAAAATCACATAGTACAGCCTTTCAAGGTCGGTCCTGATTTTATCGACCCGGGGCATCATACGCAGATTTGCGGCCGACAATCGAGGAATCTTGACAGCTTCATGATGGGAGAAAGAGGTGTGCTGGAAACATTCGCGCGCGCATCCAGGGGTGCTGAATATTGCATAATTGAAGGTGTCATGGGCTTATTTGACGGCCTCGATTCAACCGAGATCGCAAGTTCTGCCCATATTGCAAAGATCCTGGATGTGCCGGTTCTACTTGTTATTAATGCGC
This sequence comes from Candidatus Methanoperedens sp., assembly GCA_012026795.1. NCBI lineage: Archaea > Methanobacteriati > Methanobacteriota > Methanomicrobia > Methanosarcinales > Candidatus Methanoperedentaceae > Candidatus Methanoperedens > Candidatus Methanoperedens sp. The sequence continues at coordinate 123,316 of VEPM01000009.1, read as the reverse complement.
ACGGAGTATCGCGAAGCATTGCTGCTATTATAAAAGGTTTCTCTGAATTTGACCGCAGTGTCAACATCCAGGGAATAATACTCAATAATACAGGAAGCGACAGGCATGTTAATCTCATCAGGGATTCGCTGCACAGCGCAGGGATCAAAATACCTGTTATCGGCGCGCTTCCAGGAAACAAAGAATTATCAATCCCATCCCGGCATCTCGGCCTTCATATGGCCGGTGAAAATGATCCGAAAACATCGGAACTTGCCAATTTTATTGAACAGCATATCGATCTGGATTCAGTGAAAACAATTGCAGGGAACTTTAGAGCACATGATATTGATTTTAAGGAATCAGATGCAAAATTCAATGTGAAAATAGGCATTGCAAATGACAACGCCTTCTGCTTCTATTACCAGGATACATTTGATGCACTTAAAAGATCGGGAGCAGAGCTTATCTTTTTCAGTCCAATGAACGATACGCTGCCGGAAGTCGATGGACTCTACCTTGGAGGAGGGTATCCTGAATTATTTGCGAAGGAACTTGAAGCCTCAGGCACACGCCACGAGATAAAAAAAGCAGCAGAAGACGGGATGCCCGTATATGGTGAATGTGGCGCGCTTTTATATTTATGTAAAAGCCTCGAAACCGATAAGACTTATAAAATGGCAGGAGTCTTTGGCGCAAATTCAAGGATGACAGGGAAGCTCCAGGCGTTGGGTTATACCGAAGCTGAATCTGTTATTGATTCTCCGGTGGCGAAAAAAGGCAAAATAATAAGGGGGCATGAGTTCCATTATTCCGTAACGGAATGCGACCGAGATGCGCGTTTTGTGTATAAATTGAGGCGCGGGAAGGGGATTATTGAAGGGCGGGATGGTTTGATGGAGCATAATACAATGGCAAGTTACATGCATACGCATCCGGCTTCGAATTCATTTGATGAGTTCCTGCGACAATGCAGTAAATATGCGTGAGATTTATATATTGTGAGACATATTCGACTCCCAGAACAAATGGTGATTTTATAATTTACAACCGGATGATCAGCAGGCGCAGATTCATGAGCATGTGCGGGAAGGCAGCGCTCCTTGCCGCAGGCACAGGGCTTTCAGGGTGTCTTGGGGCAAAAAATGTCGAATCAAAGAATTCAACGGCAGCTACGTCCAAACTGGGCGGGACTTTCATAGACGGCGCATCAGGAGCCGATGCCGAAACTCTCAACTGGATCCTTGCCGCAGATGCTACCTCCCTTGGATATATCGGGCTTGCACTTGATGGTTTGATAACTTATGACAACAAGTTCAATATTGTTAATCGCTGGCTAAAAAATGAAATTCAGGCATCTGAAGATGGATTATCCTATACTGTCACAATCCGCGATGACCTTTTCTGGAGCGATGGCAAGCCTGTTACAACAGATGATTTTGTTTACACCATGAAAAACCTGATGTTTTCCGACTGGATGGCATATACCTATGCGGGAGACTGGATGGAAGAGGTTGACGGTAAGAGCGTCTACGTAGAACCCGTGACAGAGAACGAAACCACTCTCACAATCCACAGGAAGACCGTTGATCCTGAGTTCCTGTACACTGTAACCGACCTGCTTGTATACCCGAAACACATTGTCTCAAAATATGAAGGTGATGTTAAGGCGTTCACCCAGGCTCCTGAACTAAATAACCTGTCTTATACAGGAAATCTTGGCCCTTACCGGTACAAGGAATGGATACGAAATGACAAGATCGTGATGGAACGAAATCCTGATTATTACCTGGGAAAACAACATGGTGAGCCGTATTTTGAAGAATATGTAGTCAAGATATTCGGGACATCGGCTGCACGTCATGCAGCAATGGAAGCAGGCGATATTACATCTACTGGTATCGATCCCGAACAGGTCATGAAGTTCAAAGCCATTCCTTCAATCCAGGTTTTTACAGTACCGACATCCGGGTATCGGATATTGCAGTATAATATGAGAGATAACGGATGGCCGGGTTTGCGGGAAAAGAAAGTCAGACAGGCGCTTTCAATGGCGATCAGTAAAGAAAAAATAATCCAGCAGATCTTGCTTGGCTTTGGTGAGCCAGCATTCAGTTTCATACCAAAGGTCTCTCCATGGTATGATGAAGCAGGGCTTTCTATGTTCGGGGTTGGCACACTGTATGACAAGAACGGGGCGAAACAATTGATGAAGGAAGCTGGCTATGGAATTGAGAAAAATGGTGAAATCCAGGTCATTGATAAGAAAGGGGGAAAAATAAAGTTAAATTTTGTCACAATAACAGGAAGCGCAGTCCATGAGTCAATGGCATACCTGATAAAACAGGAATTAGGCGATATCGGGATTGATGTAGAAATAAAGTTCGTTCCATGGGAAACAATTCTTCGTAAATATTACATGAATAAAGTTCCTGGCAGCGACCAGCCTGAAAGGAACAACAACGGTCTGCGTGCAGTGAGTGAGGAACCATGGGATCTCATTTATGCCGGGCAGGTCACTGACCCATTGCAGCCCTCAGGAACTGAGATATTCTTTGTCACGGACGGAGGCCTGAATACCTATGGATACTCAAATCCGCAGGTTGATGCCCTGTTCAAGAAAGTACGCTCAAAAGAAGCGCTTGATAAAGATGCAAGAAAAAAGATATACGCTGAGCTATCAAAGATCATTTCAGATGACCAGCCCCTTGATTTCCTGGCATATCCGGCGGCAAATATGGCTTTTTCTGCAAAGGTCAAAGGGATCGAGCCGGGGATAAGTATGAGCTATAATTACCAGGAATGGTATTTTGGATGATCTCGCTTTCTTCTAAATATCCCTATCTAATTCCAACTTCCTTAATACAAAATCCCTGACCGCAGACGCTATTTTGAAACATTCTTTTGCCTCTTGCACGGAAGGCATGTAAAATTCATCAGGATATCTGACTGCCACAGCATAAAATGAAAGATTCCCGACATCTATTTTCCCAAAATCAAGGTCTTGTTTTTTGCAGAGTTCCAATAAAAATTCCAGGTTATGTGTTTTTCCAGTATCGATATTTTTCAGGACAAGATAAGCTTTCAAGAATTTCTCGACTGATTGCTGACAGTGAAAACATATAGCGTCGGTAACCATCTCGCTTTCCGGGTGGACTAACTCATGTTTTGAGATATTGATGTCATTTATAGCTTTCATGGTCCATTTCTTGACATAATCATCATTCATAATGCAATCCCCTCCTTCAATGCACTCTTTATGATACTTCCTGTTTTCTCTCTCAAAAATTGGACTTCAGCGTCTGATTTTATAATTACATCTACATCAAAACCTGCTTTTGCGAGATATTCCCTTATTTTTTTAGATAAATTCATTTTTTCTTTGATTTCAATTGTTCTATCAGTTATCAAAAGAATGTCATAATCGCTAAATTTGGTATAATCCTCTCTTGCTCTTGAACCAAAAAGAATAATACGGGCTGAGGTTCCTGCATTTTGCAATATTTCAAAAATTTTTGCTTTTATTAGAATCTTAGAATTTTCTGTTTCTTCCATTTTGCACCCGCGTCTCAAGTCATAATACCTTTTTTATATTTGTTAGTATTTATACCCCTTCAATGTTTTTCTTTTTTATCTCAGCTTATTTTGAATGATATGTCTATAACCTATTATTTTTTTCACTTCATGGGAGGTTTTCCTGCATCCTTCAATTTTTGATTCAATGCAGCCTTCTTTTTTTGCAATATATCCGGTTGCACAAAATAGAAATCAAAAAGTCCTTCTAAGACATCAAGTAGCCATTCAGCTTCTCCCTGTTCAACATCAACGATTGCCCCCGTATTGGTACTTTTAATAGGATGTGCAGCAAAGTTACCGATGTTTCTAACAGCATCAATCGCTTCAGATAAATGAGATGGAAGTACCTTCAATCCGAGAACTTCATCAATCTGTTTGCTTAAATCTGAAGATTTTACCTTTTGAACATTTCTCAGAAGATTCTGCAAGCAACGACGACTTAAAGCCGCACTTGCTTTTGCACTATCTGATAAAACCAAGCACGCTTCTTTATATTCCTGAGCATATATATCAGGCACCACCGGGCTCAGAGGTGCCCTAGATATTCCTTTGGGATAAACAAGAAATTCTTTTATGAAATTCAAATTTCCAATTTTGTCTGTCGAATATTGCTCTAACCATATAATACACTTTTTGCAATGAGGACACGTAGCAATCGATGTCTTCCAATAGAATTCATTATCCGCTCCAATGTCACGGTTCTCTGATGTTAGATGAACTTCAACAAGGCAATGTGGGCATTTCATTCATTTATTTCTCCATAGAATTTTATAAATCCTTAACTTTCACTATACACGATGTGCATATATATACTCACTTTGATTTATTATTCATTTTTTACGGTTTAAATAAGTATAAGAGAAATCAGCAACTATAAATCAATTTGTAATTACAGAGGTTTAAAATGCCTACACTAACAGCATATATCGAAAAAGATCCGGAAACTGGCCTGTATGTGGCCATAGTTCCGGGAATTCCTGGCGCCCATACTCAGGCAGAGACTCTTGATGAGCTTCAAGACAACCTTAAAGAGGTACTGGAATTATGTCTGGAAGAAATGGAGCCTGAGAACAAGCAACATTTACCTCAATTTATCGGAATTCAGCAAGTTGAGGTAGGTATTTGAGCAGGCTTCGAATAATCGATGCCAGAAAAATGGAGAAGTTGTTGTTCAATCTTGGCTTTGAGCGCGTTCGTCAAGATGAATATGAGGAATATTTGAGAAAGTTATAAACTCCCATTATATTTTACTATTTATGAAATCCTACATCGCAAAAAGGCTCCTCCACACATTCCTTATCGCATGGGGTGTCATGACCGCAGCCTTTTTCCTGATGAGGATCGGCCCGCATTCCCCGGCTGATAAATATCTGGCAACCCTTGGGGCAGGCCATAATGTGAGCCAGGTCGCGGCTGCAATCGAATCCCGTTATGGTGTTGACCGGCCGCTGTATGAGCAGTATTTCACTTACATCAGTTCCCTTCTCAATGGGGACTGGGGCTGGTCATTCAGTACTTCAATGCCTGTCAGCGACCTTATCCGTACCCACTGGGTATATTCATTCCAGCTAATTCTCCTGAGTTCGATTTTTGCGATATTGCTCGGCATAATTATTGGAATTTTTTCAGCCGCAAAAAAGAATACAACAGCAGACCACATTACAACATTTTTTTCATTTGCAGGGATCTCTATTCCTAACTTCTGGCTCGGTATGATGCTTATCCTTATTTTTTCTGTGAAACTTGGCTGGTTCAAAACATATTATGATACCGGTCTTCCCATGTTCTCACTTTCCAATCTATATGCACTTATATTACCTGTTATAACTCTTGCTACTGGTATGGTAGCAGGATACAGCAGGTATGTCAGGAGCGCAATGCTTGAAAACATGAACAAGGATTTTGTAAGAACAGCAAGAGCAAAAGGACTCCCTGAAAGTATAGTCATAAGAAGGCATGTATTTCGAAATGCGCTTCTCCCGATCGTTACTATAATCATGCTTGATATGAGCGGTATCTTTTTCGGGGGCGCATATATTACCGAGGTGATCTTCGGGATACCTGGTCTTGGATGGATGTCCCTTAAGGCTGTTTTTTCCGATGATTATTCTGTTGTACTGGCCGTTACATTGATCGGGGCATTTGTGACATTATTATTCAACCTGATAGCAGATATCGCATATACATATTTAGACCCGAGGATAAGGTATGAATAAAACATGAAGTTCACAATATATTACTGGGAACGAATAAAAGGGCATATACTTGCCATGTCTGGCCTGGCATTTATTATAATTCTCATTTTAATAGCCTCCATCGGTCCATTTTTCACTGTAAGCCCGACTGTTGTGAATTTTGATGAAAAGAACCTTCCTCCAATCGGTTTTTCCATAGAACAATCAAAATACAGCAAGGAAGCAGGAGGCTTGATCCCAACTCATGTCCAGGGAACATGGAAACATCCTCTTGGCACGGATGGCATGGGACGTGATTTGCTATCACAGCTCATTTCAGGGGCGAGGATTTCCTTGCTTGTAGGCTTGTTCGCTACCGGTCTTGCGATAATAATAGGTGCGATTATAGGTGTTTCTTCAGCCTATTTCGGAGGGATCGTAGATAATATCCTGATGAGATTTACAGACATTATGATGACTTTTCCTTTCCTCCTTCTCCTGATACTTATCGTTTATATGTTTGGCTCCAGCCTGGCATTAATAATACTTTCCATAGGTCTCACAGGCTGGACTGGAACGGCACGGCTGGTAAGGAGCGAGACACTGTCCCTTCGGACAAGGGAATTTGTGATTGCATCAAAAGCTCTTGGGGCAAGCAATCTACGGATAATTTTCTATCACCTTCTTCCCAATACGATCAGCTCAATAATCGTGCTGGCAACTCTCACAATCCCCGGGGCGATACTTGCTGAAGCTGTTTTGAGTTTTATAGGTCTCGGAGACCCGCAGGTTGCAAGCTGGGGAAATATTTTAAATGCAGGACAGAATGATATCCAGACCGCATGGTGGATCGCAGTTGAGCCTAGGATTATGTTATTCCTTACTATTATTTCATTTAATTTCCTGGGAGAAGGTCTTCGCGATGCCTTTGATCCAAAAAATGGATGATGGGGGATAAAATGGAGCCAATCCTCTCAGTTTCGAATCTTAAGACCTATTTTTTTACAAAAAAAGGAACTATAAAGGCAGTTGATGACATTTCCTTTGACTTGCGGAAAGGAGAACTCCTGTGCATTGTTGGTGAATCCGGTTCAGGAAAAACCGTAACCGCATTATCCATCATGCGACTTATAGAAAGTCCCGGGAAAATAATTGGCGGGAGAATTATCCTGGATGGCAGGGATCTTCCTGGGCTTTCCCCTGAACAAATGCAGGGAGTTCGTGGGAGTAAAATTGCTATGATATTCCAGGACCCGCATTCATCGCTTAATCCTGTTTTTACAATAGGATACCAGGTAGATGAGGCAATAACCGCGCATAAAAGACTCAATCAAAATGAAATTACATCAAAAACCATCGAACTTCTGGAACTTGTAGGAATTCCAATGGCTAAAGAGCGATATCATGATTATCCCCACCAGTTCTCAGGCGGGATGAAACAGAGAGTTGTTATTGCAATGGCGCTTGCATGCCATCCTGAGGTGTTGATAGCAGATGAACCGACAACTGCTCTTGACCTGACAGTACAGGCACAGATCCTTGACCTTTTTTTAGAGCTTCGCAATAAATTTTTCATGTCAATAATTTACATAACACATGACCTTGCGGTGGTATCCGAAATAGCGGACAATATAGTTGTCATGTATGCAGGAAGAATTATGGAAAAAGGAAGCAGGGAAGATATATTGGATTATCCGTTGCATCCTTATACGAAAGGATTAATTGGGTGCCTGCCTTCCCATCATGGGGAAATCGTTCCAATCCCGGGAACGATACCGAATTTAATAAATCTCCCTGAAGGATGCGTTTTTCATCCACGATGCATTAATGCAATGGAAATTTGCAGGAAAAAGAGACCCCTGTTAAAACAGATCAACGAAGCACATTATGTCAGCTGCTTCCTGTATGAGGGATATTCATGAATAACCTGATTGAAATTGAGAATATAAGGAAATATTATCCTGTAAAACGTGGTTTTTTTTCAAGGAAAAGAGGTGATGTTAAAGCAGTTGATGGTGTTTCACTTTCAATTGGAAGAGGCGAGACACTTGGCCTTGCAGGTGAATCCGGATGCGGTAAATCCACATTAGGACGAATCATTTTAAGACTTGAAGAGCCTGATTCAGGAAAGATATTGTTCAGGGGCAGGGATATCGCCAATTTCAAAACAGATCAGTTAAAAGAGTTCAGGAAAGAATGCCAGATAATATTCCAGGACCCAAAATCCAGTCTTGATCCGAGAATGACAGTTGGGAATTCGATCGAGGAAGCACTGGTAATTCATAATATTGGCAGCAGGGAAACGCGCGAAAATATTGTTGAAGAGTTGCTTATAAAGGTTGGTCTTGAACCTGGTTTTATCGCACGATATCCGCATGAACTGAGCGGGGGCCAGCAGCAAAGAATAGGCATTGCAAGAGCCCTTGCAGTTAATCCCGGACTGATAGTTGCAGATGAACCTGTAAGCGCTCTTGATGTTTCAGTACATGCCCAGATCCTGAACCTTCTGATGGAGTTAAAAAAAGAGCTTAAAATTTCGTATTTATTCATCGCCCATAACCTGTATGTCATCCGCTATATCTCTGACAGGGTGGCAATTATGTATCTTGGAAAGATCGTGGAGCTTGCCAGTAAAGATGAGTTATTTGAGAATCCGCTACATCCATATACTGTAGCGTTATTATCTTCAATCCCGGGTAGTAAGAACCGGAAAACCTTAAGAGGGGAGGTCCCTTCACCAATAAACCCGCCGAATGGATGCAGATTTCATACACGCTGTGAAAAAAAGCTGGATATATGCAATATAATTGAGCCTGGAATGAAAGAGATCGGGAAAGGACATTTTGTTATATGCCATTTATATGATACATCTATATGAGAAAGTTTCATTACACAAACATTTAATTACAATGAAATAATTCACAGTCAAAATTTTGGAAAACATTATAAAATTTTAAAAGAGTGAAAAAATGACAGACCTTCGAACACGAGTTGAGGCAGATAGGGGACTATTGAAAAAGATCGAGCTTTTCATACCCGGTTTTAAAGGATACCGCCGGCGTGAGGATTTGCGGGCCGCAGATAGCCTGCTAAGACAACAGCTTGCCAGGCGTATGGGTGAGATAAATAGAAAGTTTGAGAATTGCAGGGAAGAGCTGACAAGAGCCCTGGAACTTGAGCTCGTCTCGGATATAGGTGATGTATTGAAATTATCAAGACAGATAGAAAATAAGATACGGCATACAGAGCAGGGATATTCAGGAGTATCAGCAGATATCCGGATAGAAGAAGAAGAACTCAATAAAATGTATGAATGGGACCTTTCTCTTCTTCAAAATATAGATTTTATCGGGAAAACAGCGGACGAACTCAATAGTTCCATAATAAGCTCTGATGGTACATCAGGGCAGAAAATGAAAGAAATAATAAAAGCATTGAAGGATTTTAATTTGATATTCGATAAGAGGATTTCTATAATTACAGGGCTGGAGGTAAGTTAGATGTTATTTGATAAAAAAACCCCAACAACATCGGGTTCAGGTGGAAGTATCCTTGGCTCTACCACTTTAATGTGGGATGATGCGGCAAAAGGCGAAAATGTAATATTCAGGATACCAAGGAACCTTATCTGGAATGATAATGTAGTTGTCAGGGAAGATGAGTATGCGGTTTTCCTCAGGGATGGGAAAATACTTACAGTACTTGACCGCCCGGGCAGGTTCGGGCTCTCAACACTTAATATTCCCGTACTTACAGAACTCCAGAGAATAGTAACTGGTACCCAGCCTGTAGCTGAAGCATATTACGTCCAGCGCAGGGAACTGAGAAGTAAATTCGGAAGTGCCGAACCAATGGTATTCAGGGACCAGGATTTCGGGATTGTCAGGCTTAGGATTTTCGGGCAGTTCGCTTATAAAGTTGTTAACCCCATACAGTTCATTACCCAGTTTGTGGGCACAAAAGGATTTAGCGACAGCGACCAGGTAGTGGGCTGGCTAAAGGGCGAGATAATCATGCAGCTCAATGATACCCTCGGTGAGCTCAAGTCTAAAAAACAATTATCAGTCTTAGATATACCTGCATATCTTGAAGAAATCTCACAGATGCTACTTTCAAAGGTTGAGACAAACGTGGCTGAGTACGGGCTAAAGGTCATGCGTATCGCAGAACTTAACATCAACCTCCCAGAAGAAGTCCAGAAAGCCATTGATACGCGCTCTGGCATAGGCGCACTTGGTTTAACAGACCAGAGACAGAAGGAAGCATTTCTTGCTTTCCAGGCTGGAAGTGCCATGCGGGATGCTGCAAAACAGGAAGGCGGGGCAGCAGGCGCCGGGGCAGGGGCTGGTGTCGGGCTGGGGGCCGGCATGGGAATGGGAATGATGATGGCTTCCCAGCTGGGGCAAACTATGCAGCCGCAACAACAGCAAGCGCGCCCAAATGGAATAAAATGCCCCTCATGCGGCGCTGACTTACCTTCAGGTTCTAAATTCTGCACTAATTGCGGAAACAAGATCGGAGGAGGCATATCATGCCCGAAATGTAAAGCAGATATTCCGGCCGGTTCAAAATTCTGTCCTGGCTGCGGATATAAAATTATCTCAAATTGTCCGAAATGCAACGCCGAGCTTGCACCAGGGGCTAAGTTCTGCCCATCATGCGGCACAAAGATAGAATAGGAAGAGCAGGAGGAAGGCAGTAATGGAAATAAAATGTCCTCAATGCGGCGCAGATGTCAAAGCCATAGAAGGCCAGACATTTTTAACGTGTGAATATTGTTCATCTGCCATTTACATTGATAAAAGCAAAATTGTATTCCATTATATGCTAAAATCCACTATTGACGAGGTTGCAGCCGCCGCATCGCTTCGGCGCTGGATGGCGGGAAGTTCCACTGTGAAAGGTCTGGATAAGGAAGCAGCGATATCAGGAAAAGAATATGTATATTTTCCGATATGGTATTTCAAGATAAAACAGGGGGAAAAAGAGGTAATAAAGATACAACCGGCATTACCTGCCCCATTGCCTGGAATAAGAACAATGGTTATTCCTGCAGGAGATTTTAGGTTCTATGGACAGGAAGATGCAGGTAACCCGGTCATAAAAGATCCTACTGTGTTATACTTATCAGCAGTGGAATGGCTGAAAAAAGAAGCTGTAGATGTGTCCAATATCACCCAGAGCGCTCTTGTCCATATACCTCTATATATTTTTCATTATAATTACAAAAAAAATGCATACACAGCCATAGTGGATGGCTCATCAGGCAAGATCATGGCTTCGGAATACCCATCCAAACAGGAGATGCCTTATTTTCTGGTTGGAGGCGGAGCCGCAATAATATTTTTCCTTGAAGGTATGTCAATGGATTTTCCACAGGTGCTGGGAGCATACATAATAACTGCAATAATTGTTGTTATTGCAGCAGTATTCGTTGCTGAGAGGGTATGAAAATGGAATCAGGCAAGCATGAAATAATAAAGGGGCTAATGTGTCCTGGCTGCGGGGGAACAGTTGAGCTCAGGGAAGGAAATAATGTCCTTAAATGTACGTATTGTGAGATACCTCTTCTTGTAATGGGCGATGAGGGCGTGATACAATATTATGTAAAAAGCAAGGTCAGTGAAACTGATACAAAAGCCGCCGCAAAAAACTGGTTCGGTAAATTCGACAAGGACAGGAAACTGAGAACAGGAGCCGAGTTTACTGAGATATTCCTTGTCCACCTGCCATTCTGGAGATCCATCGGCCAGGTATGCGGCTGGATTTTCGGGAATAAGATACATCATGAGACACACCGGGACAACAAAGGCAATATGCACACTACTACAAGAAAAGAGCCGGTTGAACGCATGATCATGAAAGAATATATCTGGAATAAAGCGGCCTGCGATGTTTCCGAATTTGGCGTTGAAGAAATAGACAATTCAGGGATTTCCGGGAACCTTGAACCCTTTGATATCTCAACAGTTGAAAAACAGGGAATGGTGTTTGAGCCAATGCATTCAAGAACAGATGCCGTTTTAGAGTCAGAAAACTGGATGTTAAACCAGGCAAAAAGAAGTGTGGATATAGATGAAGTTACTTTCCAGAAACTTCACTCCACAGGAAAAAAATTATCCATTATTTATTATCCTCTCTGGATTGTCAGGTATAAATTCAAAGACAGGAATTACCAGCTTGTAATTGATGGGCTTCACAACAAGCTTCTGTATGGGCGTGCACCCGGAAGCACCATTTACAGGGTTAGCATGTTCGTCGCAAGCCTGATGATAGGGAACCTCATACTTACGACATCGCTCCGGCTATTTTCTGAGGAATCAAATGAATTAATAATTGCGGGTGCAATAGCAGGTATTGCATTGATAATCTTTGGTTTCAGTAAATTCAGGTATGGTGGCGAGGTGATCGAAGGAAAGACAACAGGATTTAAGGCAAAGGGCCTTCAGGAGACCTTCAATTCATTAAAAGAAATTGGTTTTGACAATACACCGGGATGAGATAATGACTGACCATTCAGGATTAAGATTAGTACCTTTAAAATGCAAAAAATGCGGGTCGCTTCTAAATGCAGATACCAGGGACGTGGTATATTATTGCGGCAATTGCGATTCAGGTTTTGAACTTATCAGTGAAAAAGACGAACTTGTTCCTGTGAATATTGATTTTGCGGTTCCGAATAAAAATATGGATACCGGGAAAATATATTTGCCTTTCTGGGTTTTTGAAGCAGATATCAAAATCAGTTCAAGGGATGCAGCAGGAAGCATCACCGGTTTTATCATGAATATTTTTGGCAAAGAAGATAAACATGTTGGAAAATTCTATGTCCCTGCATTTGAGACATCATTGGAAAATATCCGCAAACTTGGGCTTGAATTCACAAAGAGCCAGCCTGAGTTCGCTGTTATAAAAAAGGGCAAGCTGAACGGATGTTCCTGTTCAAGTAAAGATGCTGAAAAGATCGCTGATTTCATTTTCCTGAGCATTGAAGCAGGGAAATCCGATATGTTAAAAAATATTACATATTCTCTTGGACTTTCATCTCCGAAAGTAATCGCAGTGCCTTTTTACAAATTAAGTGGTTCTGGCATGGTAGATGGCATAATTGGTATAAGTATATAAATTAGTTATATAAATGATTGGACAATCGTATTTTTTATAAAAAATAATGTCCCATTACGGGCAATTCTGTGAATCCAATGGATAAAACTATATACTCATCGATTGAAACTATTAATTATGACAATAAGTGAAACCGTGTGCCGTGGGAGCATTTTAGACAAAAATCCTGCCATCACAATACCTGAGAACCAGAAGTACGATCTTATATGTACAGGCTGCAAAACCGCTTATTTTAACGATCGCCTCAAATGTGATTGTGACAATGGCCTCCTGCGCACAAATTACAGGAACAAAAAACTTGAATTAAAAGATGCTCCCGGAATAGGAAAATTCCATGACTGGCTGCCTGTTAATGAACTCATCACCACTGATTCGGGCCCGGTAACATACAGGAGCACGGAACTTGCACAATATCTTGGCCTGAAGAATCTTTTCATCGGTTTCAACGGCTACTGGCCTGAAAGGGGAGCAAACATAAAAACATGCAGCTTCAAGGAGCTGGAAGCTTTTCCAACGCTATCAAAATTCAAGAACTCAGGTAAATCCCTTGTCCTTGCTTCTGCCGGGAATACGGCGCGGGCTTTTGCCCACGTGTCTGCAATGACTGGAGTAAATGTTTATATCGTGGTGCCCGGAAGCGGAATATCAAGAATGTGGCTGCCGGAAGAGCCCACTGATTCAATTCATTTTATACAAATGGGTAATAACTGCGACTATACGGATTCCATCCATCTTGCAGAAAGACTTTCCGCCGCTCCGGGTATGCAGGCTGAAGGCGGTGCAAGGAACGTGGCACGAAGAGATGGTATGGGAACAGTGATGCTTGATGCATCGGTTTTTATGAAACGGATTCCGGATCATTATTTCCAGGCAATAGGAAGCGGAACAGGAGGAATAGCCGCATGGGAAGCAGCACTCAGACTGCTTGAAGACGGAAGATTTGGTACGGCTCTCCCCGAACTTCATCTTTCCCAGAACCTTCCATTTGTACCGATGTACAATGCATGGAAAGCAGGGCGGCGCGATATCATAAAAGATATTGATATGCCTGAGCCAAAAAAACTCATTCATGAGATGTATGCAGATATCCTTTCCAACAGGGAACCACCATATTCAGCATCTGGAGGCGTATATGATGCGTTGTGTGCAACGAATGGCAGCATGTATGCGATCTCCAACAACGACGCAAAGAACGGTGTAACGTTATTTGAAGATCTTGAAGGCATTGATATCTTCCCGCCTGCAGGAGTTGCTGTTGCCTCATTGATCGAAGCGATAGATGCCGGAAAAGTGAAAAAGGATGATTATATCGTATTAAATATCACTGGCGGCGGAGTAAAACGTGTTGAGCAGGATCATCATCTTTATAAGATTGAACCATCTGCACATGCTGAGAATGCGAATGTTCCCCTGGAAGAGATAATTTAATATTGGATCAACATAATTGCACCGATATAAAAACACAGATAAATATAAATGAATGCAGATACCCCGGAACAGAAAGTTGTCGATATTCTTAAACAAAACAGGGTAGATATTGCAGCCACACTCCCATGTGACAGGATAAAGGCGCTTCTTCCACTTGTTGCCCGGAACATAAAGACGCTTCCTCTCACGCGGGAAGAGAATGGTGTGGGGATATGCGCAGGCGTTTATCTTGGCGGGGGGCGGCCTGTCATGGTCATCCAGAGCACTGGCATCGGCAACATGATAAATGCACTTCTTTCACTTAATCTTACATACAGCATCCCTCTTCCGATAATCGCAAGCTGGCGAGGTGTTTATAAAGAATCGATAGAAGCGCAGTGGCAGCTTGGGAGAAGGTTGCCTGATATCCTGGCAGCCTCAGGGATGAAGTTTACGATCATAGAATCGCTAAAAGAAATCGGGAGATTGGATGAAGCGATCAAAGAATCCTTTGATAACTTTCATCCGCATGTTATTCTGGTGTCTCCTGCTGTCTGGGAGGGTTCAACAAGTGATGTTCCTGAACCCATGGATATATGCGGCAGGAATATTGACCTGGTATTCAGTGTAACCATTCAAAAACCGGTTTTAACAAGATACGAAGCGATAAGGACCATTGCAGGAACGATCGGTGAAAATAATGACGATAATATTATCATCGCCAACCTGGGCATCCCGTCAAAGGAATTATTTGAGATAAAGGACAGGGAACTCAATTTTTACATGCTTGGTTCAATGGGGCTTGTTTCATCAATAGGTCTTGGGCTTGCGATCATTCAAAAGAAGCATGTATATGTGATTGACGGGGACGGCAGCCTGCTTATGAATCCAAATGCGCTGATCAGCATCGGCGAATATTCACCGCACAATCTCACGGTTATTGCTATTGACAATGCATCATACGGCTCAACCGGCAACCAGGAGACATGTACACAAAGCCTGATCGATCTTGAACTGCTGGCAAAAGCAAGCGGGGTAAATGATACAGTAAAAGCACATTCCCAGGATGATCTAAGCGAAGCCCTGAGGCGCAAAGCACAATTCATTCATGTAATCGTAAAACCAGTGAATGCCAGATGTAAAGAGATTCCCTTTTCTGCTAATGAAATAAAGAAAAGGTTCATGAGCGCCCTGGGGGCATAATTGCGTTCTTCGAATTTAAAAACTACAAAGTATTGCCTATTGCGATAATCTTATTATCTATTATGAATATGTAGCGTTACTCCCCCTGCCAAGGTGGCGGAACGGCTACGCAATCGCCTGCAGAGCGATTACAATCCGGTTCGACTCCGGACCTTGGCTTTTTTTTTCCTGAATTTATTCGTTACCATGACACTGATGTACGAAATCTGTTATTTTTCCGATTACATAGCCACAAGTTACTATAAATGGTATGCTTCGTATCGTAATCGTTAGATTTTTTATCCCGTCCCATTCAAAATGTGCCTTAACGCCACTGCCCTCCATGTCGCCACTGTTTCCAGGTGGAACATGAATTCCAGCGCTCTCAAGTTTTTGTTTCATACATGTAAATACATCCGGTGGAACGTTATGATATGTTATTGGATTGCACCCTGACATTTTATCACCTCCTTTTATAGCAGGTTACATGCTTATTATCATAGTTATATTTTTCTGTTATATCTAAGTATAGAATACGATATTATTCCGTTTTTCTTCAACGCTCCAAACATCTGAATTCTCTTTTAATTATAAATGGGCAACTTTAATATAATTGGGATCTATTAAATACCTGATATTTGGAGAATACTATGACAAAAAACATTACTCCAGAAATTTCAATAATCGTCCCGGTCCTTAATGAGGCAAAATACCTTGAGCCAACTCTTGAATCGATCAAGAACCAGAATACAAACATACATTTCGAACTTGTAGTTGTTGATAATGGAAGCACGGATGAGAGTATGGATATCGCGAAGAGATACACTGATTTCGTGCTCCAGTGTGAAGAACCCGGAATCGGGGCGGTAAGGCATTATGGCGTTATGAATTCAAATGATAATAGCAAATATTTTGTATTCATCGATGCAGATACCATTATCCCGGGATATTTTCTTGCCTACATATACGAAACATTCAAAACCAATCCTGATCTTATCGCATTCTCAACGGGCTTTAAATTTTCAGAACGATCAAATAAAATAAAATTCGCCGAGCGTGTTGCCAATGAATATTTTTTATTGCGTGATAAATTGAATTCTGCGACATTGCCAGGATTTAATACTATAGTCCGGCGTGATGCATACTTTAAATGTGGAGGCTATCATAATGTCCTGTTGGAGGACGTTGATTTCAGCAGGCGGATAAGCACGCTTGGAACTACAAGATATTTTCCCCAGATAAAAGTTATGAACTCATCCCGGCGTCTTGAGGCAACAGGGCTTCTTGGAACTCTCTACTATTATTCGCAATTGGACCTGGGGTGGGAGTTGAACTCGACCTGGGTAGACAACCTGACAAAGAAAGTGGGGATAGCTGATCTGCGCAAATATATCGGTATTCGCTGATTCTTTTTTCCACTAATTCAGATTTTTCTGATTAATCAGTAAAGTATAAATATTCAGAAATCCATCTTCCAGTGAGGACGAAAATGACCCGGAAAGATAAAAACGAATCATGTTGCGGCTTTGATGCCACGTCAAGCTGCTGTAAGGTAGAATCCATGATAAGCGTGGATGAGCGCGGACAAATGGTGCTGCCGAAAGAGATCAGGGAGAGGGCAAATATCCATGCGGGCGATAAACTGGCAGTTGTGTGCTGGGAAAAGGACGGCAAGATTTGCTGTATTAGTTTTATCAAAGCCGAAGAACTTGCTGGAATAGTAAAAGACATGCTCGGGCCATTAATCAAAGATGTACTCTAAAAGGGAGAGATCAATTTGAAAGAAGAAGATATAAAGAAGAATGTTCGTGAAGGCTATGCGAAAATTGCGACAAAAGGGAAATCGTGCTGTTCACCTGTAACTTCCTGTTGCGGTAGCGAGGGGCGTGCAGTAGAGATAAGCCAAAAAATAGGCTATGGAAAAGATGAAATCGAATCAGTTCCTGAGGGCGCAAATCTCGGGCTTGGATGCGGAAATCCGGTAGCTCTGGCAACACTTAAGCCTGGTGAAACTGTTCTTGACCTGGGTTCAGGCGCAGGGTTTGATTGTTTCCTTGCAGCCAAAAAAGTAGGAACCAGCGGGAAAGTCATAGGCGTTGACATGACTCCTGAGATGTTAGAAAAAGCGAGGGAAAATGCCCGGAATGGGAATTACAGCAATGTGGAATTCAGGCTCGGTGAGATCGAAAACCTGCCTGCTGCGGATAATTCTGTTGATGCTGTCATATCCAATTGCGTGATCAATCTGTCTCCTGATAAAAAGCAGGTTTTCAAAGAGGCGTTCAGGGTTTTAAAACCTGGCGGCAGGTTAATGGTTTCTGATATTGTATTACATAAAGAGCTTCCTGAGATTATTAAGAATTCAGTTGAATCGTATATTGGCTGTCTTTCGGGTGCGATTAAGAAAGATGCATATATAAAAACAATTAAAAGTGAAGGGTTCAAAGATGTCAGGATAATCGATGAGACAAAATATCCGATCGAATTGATGGCAAACGACCCGACAGCAAGGGCAATTGTCGAGAATTTCAATATCCCTGAGGAGGAGCTAAAAAGTATTGCTGATTCGGTGGTGAGTATCAAGGTACAGGGAATAAAATAATTTTTTACAGAAACATATTTTATAAAGAAATCCCATGTAGCACCCATGTCAAACTTTCCATCTGATAAACCTGTTCTTGTTACCTGCGGGCTTCCTTATGCTAACGGCAAATGCCATATCGGGCACCTGCGTACTTATGTACCGGGTGATATTTTTGTACGATCCCTGAGGAAACAGGGGCAAGATGCTGTTTTCGTATGTGGTTCTGATGCCCACGGTACGCCGATCGTGGTGAATGCTGAAGAGCTAAAGACAACCCCGACAGAACTTGTTAATAAATACCACAAGCATTTTGAGAACATTTTCAAAGCGATGGAGGTGGATTTCAGTATCTTCGGCAATACCGATTCACCTACAAACCATGCAAGAACGACCAGCATTGTGGAAGCGCTGATCGAGAGGGGATATGTCTATCCTCAGGTCATAAGACTTGCTTACTGCCCGTATGATGAGCGATTCCTTCCTGACAGGTATGTTGAAGGGATATGCCCTTATTGCGCAAAACCAGCACGTGGTGACGAGTGCGACCAGGGATGCGGAAAACATCTTGAACCCGGTGAGATCAAGAATGCTAAATGCCGCATATGCGGGAATCCCGCAGAATACCGCGAGCAGGAGCATTTCTTTTTTAAACTTTCGTCTTTTGGGGGCTTCCTCTCGGATTACCTTCAAACACTCGGAGGTACATCTAATGCCATCAACTACGCAAAAGAATGGGCAAAGGAATTGAAGGACTGGTGCATTACGAGAAATCTCGAATGGGGCGTGCGATTCCCCGGTCATGATGACCTTGTCGTTTATGTCTGGGTGGATGCGCCAATAGGTTACATCTCGTTCACAGAGGAATGGGCAAAAAAAACAGGCGGCGACTGGGAAAAATACTGGCGCCGTGATTCGCGCATAATTCACTTCATAGGAGAGGATATCACATACCACCATTGTATATTCTGGCCTGCGATGCTAAAAGGAGCTGGTTACACCCCGCCGTGGGCTGTTGTTGCATCAGGTATGCTGAAGATAGATGATAAGAAATTTTCAAAGAGCCGCGGATACGTGGTATGGGTTGATGAGGATTACCTTGACCATGGTTTCCATCCCGACCTTTTGAGGTATTATATTGCAAATTACACATCCCATACAAAAGAATTAAATTTCTCATGGAAAGTGTTCCAGGAAAAGGTCAATAACGAACTTGTGGGAGCGCTTGGCAATTTCCTGCACAGGACGCAGCATTTTGCCCAGAAGAATTTCGGCGCTGTCCCTGATGGGAGAGTAGATAAAGAAATTCTTGGAAAAATAAATGCGACTATTGAAACCGTGGTTTCGGCTCTTGATGAATACGAATTCAAGAAAGCCACCGATGCAATGATGGAACTTGCTGCATACGGGAACTCATATTTCCAATCCAGGGAACCCTGGGCGCTTATAAAGACAGATAAAGATGCATGCGCCCGTGTTGTTAAGAACTGCCTCCAGATAGGAAAGGCGCTCATATTATTGTTTGAGCCCATCCTTCCGGGAAATATGGAAAAGGCATGGAAACAGCTCGGACTTGCAGGCGATGTTCACAGTGCGCAGTTTGAAGATGCGCTAATCGAGATACCTGCCGGGGAATTAAAAGTACCTGAGATATTATTCACAAAAATTGAAGACAAGAAGATCAAGGAAATGGAAGCGATCCTTGATAAAAGGATAAAGATAGCAATGTCAAAAGAGAAAAAGCACGATGAAGAAACAAAGGAAGAGAAGACCGAAATAACATACGAAGACTTCCAGAAACTTGATATCAGGATCGGGAAAATATTGTCTGCCGAGCCCATCAAGGGTTCTGATAAACTACTGAAACTGGAAGTTGATATTGGCGAGAAACGCCAGATCGTTGCAGGGATCGCAAAATCCCATGATCCTTCAGAACTTGTTGGCAGGCAGGTCGTTGTGATGGCAAATATGAAGCCTGCAAAACTCTTCGGAGTGGAATCCCGCGGGATGGTGCTGGCGGCTGATGCTGAAGGCGCGGTGCTGCTGATGCCGGAGAAAGAGGTAAAGGAAGGGATGCGGGTGAGGTGAATAAGAAATATTACCTTTTAAAACCCGTATTCGTCTTTCCTATTCACCTTTCTCGTGACCTTTCTCTTTATGGTGTTTCAGAACCGTCCTTGCAGCCACTTCCTTAGCACGTTTCCCATAGCGGCCCGATTCTTCAGCCGATTCTTTAATATGTTCATACTGACGTTGCTCTTTTTCGCCTACGCCGGCAACATGTTCCTTTTCTGGCTCATTCTCTGATTTCTTTTTATCCATGCTTTCACTCCCATTTTTCCGTATAAATTAATTAATCTCCCTGGTATTAAAGCATTTCCAGGGTGCAGGCTGTGGGACATAATTAACCGGAGTACAAGTATTACAGTAAAAACTGGGGTTTATCACACGTATCATATATTCTAATAAAAAGCCTTATAATTATTGAAACTGGAATACATCCAGGTTAAAGGAGAGTTGCATATGCAAAATAAAAACTACCAGGAGATATACCTCCTTGGCATTTTGATGTTCCTGCTGATGTTCAGCGTTACCCTCATCTACCCTGTACTGGAAGGATTTGTCATGGAAAGGTTTGAAGTCGAATCCGTGGCAGAAACAAGCCTCTTTGTCTCCGTAAATCTTGCGGCTTATGTGATATTCGCTCTTATATGGGGTAGCATATCGGACAGAATTGGAAAAAGAAAAGTATTCATTATTATGGGTTTTCTGGGGAACGCTATCATTATGTTCAGCCTCACGCTGGCACCTACCATGCCTTCGCTGCTGATGCTGCGCTTTATAGAAGGGAGCTTCACCGTGATGGCTTTCTCTATCCTCATGACTTCAGTTCTTGATGTAATGAGGCATACGCACTACGGCAAAGGCATGGGAATACTTGGTATGGGCATGGCTCTGGGCAATGCGCTGGGTGCTCCAGTTGGCGGGAAAATCGGCGCCGTTAATTCCTTATATCCCCTCTATTTTGGCTCATTCATGCTTCTGCTTGGAGGATTAATTGCATCAATAGCTCTCAAAGAGCAAAAAATTGAGTCCAGACCAGCATCCCTGAAGGATGCGTTGCTGCTGCTTCGGGAGGAAAAAAAGATATTCATACCTTATGCCTTTTCCTTCGTGGAGCGATTCACAGTGGGGTTTTTTGTGGGTGTATTCCCGTTGATGCTTGCCATGAAATACGATATGGGCTCCGGGAGTATCGGGATGCACATGGCAGCGTTTTTGATACCTTTTGCCCTCCTTCAGTATCCCCTTGGCGCGATATCCGATAAAATAGGAAGAGCACCTCCTCTCATAGTTGGTTCCTTGCTCTACGGCATTATAGTTATAAGTGTAGGTACAATTGCGCCGCCAGTGCTGGCTTTAGTTATGGTGCTGGGCGGCATTGTCGGAGCACTCATGTATCCCCCATCAGCAGCGTTAGCAGGCGACCTTTCAAATCCTGCAAAGCGCGGGACTGCAATGGGTGGTTTCAACATGTTCGGTTCACTGGGTTTTGCAATAGGCCCATTCATAGGTGGGCTGATAGCAGATATGTATGGTTTTCATGTAAGCTTTGCTGTAGCTGGAGCTGCTGTATTAGTGATAGCAATAATATTCATACCTTTCTTATTGAATATAAAAAACTATCTGAAAAAGTGATGCTATAATGAGAAGTCCGAGGACTATCCAGAGCATCATTACCAAGATATTATCTTCCGGTCGTTATGAACTCTGAAGCACATTTTCTCACCTTTTTTCTCTTTAATCGACCGTGTAGTTTAAGTATCTTGTCATAATTACTAATATAAACTAATAAAACCAGTTGAAGATTGACTGCAATCAAAAAGCAAAGGAGTATATAACATGGTATTAGACATAATAGAAGATCTCTTCGAAAGAGAGGAAAGGGAAGATAAACCAAGAAAACGCCGAAGAGACGAAGTGAATGAAATAGATGAAAAAAAAAGGAAGTACTATGAAGAAGATGACGAACAGGACAATGATAATAGGGGAAAGAAGAGGGGATTTTTCGACAGGATATCAGAATTGTTCGATTAAAATCCCGTAATAATTGCCGGAATTGCTTTATTTACGGTCTTGAAATCTCTTTAACTCCTTAGCCCTGTATTCTAACATACGGGCACGTACAACAGAAAATATCACAGCAGCTATCAGGATGCCAGCCACAACACCTAAGGAAACCATAGTTGGCACCTTATAGTAGTCAGATATCAGCATCTTTGTCCCGACAAAAGTAAGTATAGCGGAAAGCCCGTAATTGAGGTAATAGAACATTGGCATAACTCCCGCAAGAGCGAAATAGAGCGCACGCAAACCTAAAATTGCAAACACGTTCGATGTATATACAATAAACGCATCGGTAGTGATTGCGAGGACGGCAGGTATTGAATCAACAGCAAAGAGCAAATCCGTACTTTCAACGACAAGAAGTACAATGAATAGCGGCGTTGCAAAATATTTCCCGGCTCGTTTTACAAAGAACTTATCTTCCTCATAACTTTCCGTAACAGGCATCACCCTACGAAAATACCTGAGCAGGGGATTTTTTTCAGGTTCTATCTTTTTATCCCCCTGAAATGCCATTTTGATGCCTGTAATAATCAGGAATGCTCCAAAAATGTATATGATCGCATGAAATTCTTCAATTAGCGTGATGCCAGCGGCAATGAATATCGCTCGCATTACAAGAGCGCCAAGGATACCCCAGAAAAGGATCTTATGCTGGTAGATCGAGGGAACATGAAAGTAAGAGAATATCATTAAAAAGACAAACAGGTTATCAACACTGAGCGCCTTTTCTATCACATATCCTGTCAAGAAATCAAGAGCTTTCTGCGGACCAAACAAGAAATAAATCCCTATATTGAATATTATGGCCAGGGATATCCAGAAAATACTTAATATAAGTGCTTCCTTGATTTTGATGACATGGGCTTTTCGATTAAATACCCCAAGATCCAGGGCAAGCATTAAGAACACAAATACAATAAATCCAATCCATAACAGACTTTGTTGATCAAACATTTTTCATCTTATAGTTTTTTATAATTTAAATAAAGAAGTTTAATCGGTTCACTTCGAATTATCACAGTCGTCTATCCTGGCATACTTTCAAAATACCATCATCAGTACTCCTTGCAGAGCAGATAATAGCATGCCTGTCAAGGATTTCCCAATCTTTTTGCAGTTTCTGTGAGATAACCCCTGCTCTTGGGCAGACAATACTGCAACCACTGCAGAGTCCCATATCAAGAATCTCGGACTTCAATATTCCAAAACCAGGTACCGGGTAATAATCAATCATTCTGTTCCCTTTTTTTTAGATGATACTGTTTAAACATGATATTTTATTATAGTATATGAGAAATTATTTATAGTTTTGTGTTGAACTCAGGGTTATAATAAATCATTTCTATCGAAAAGGAAGATTTTTATGTTATTAAGAAATCCGAATGGAGATATACCGCAAATCGATAAGACAGCTTATGTCTGTAAATCAGCGATGATCATAGGGAATGTCATTATCGGGGAGAATGTATTTGTATCCTCTCATACCAGCATTCGTGCCGATGAGCCTGGTTCCGCAATAATAATTGGAAACAACTGCAATATTCAGGATAACGTGATAGTACATGCTCTGGCAAATACAAAAGTAATTATTGATGATTTTACCTCACTTTCCCATGGCTGTATTGTACATGGGCCGGTCAATATAGGTATGAACTGTTTTATTGGGTTTAATTCTGTTGTATTTGATTGCTCGATTGGGAACATGTGCTTTATTTCACATAGGGCCCTGGTAAAAAATGTAAGTATTTCTGACAGAAGGATTGTAGAGGATGGGGGAGTAATTAATGAACAGGCTGATGCGAATAAGCTTGGGGAAATTACAGGGGAAATTTTGGAATTTAATAATAATGTCATACAAACGAACATTAAGCTCGCCAGAAATTATTCCAAAAAGCACCTCATTGACGTGCATAGGGATTTCGATGCATTACAAAAGATTAATAGCTAATAAGTATATTTTTGGAATGATGGATATAGACGAACTGACAAGATGGGTATTGAGTGTAGATAGAAGAGTACTGGTAATTAAGGAAATCCAGGAAAATGAACTGATAAAAACATCCCAGATTGCCGAAAAGACAGGTAGATCATTGCAGAATATAAGTCATGCTGTTCGGGAACTTGAAGATTATGGGTTGATAGAATGCCTCACTCCTGAAAAGCATACTTGGAAGAGGTATATTTTGACAGAGAAAGGAGTTCAGATATTCGAAAAATTCAAGAGAAAACATCTTTTTAATTAATGATTGAAATTTTCTATCGTTTTGAATTATCAATGAGAACCGCGCCATCTATTTCACGTGTTCTATTTCACAAGTATCTATTGGTTTCTAATGTCGGAGATAAAGGGGGCTTTGCGGAAACATCGGAGGGGATGGATGCGATGCCGCTGCCCCGTAAGTAATATAAATCTCATTCCTTATAAATATTTTCCATAATCCTATTATCATAATCAAAATAGTGGACATCACATTCCAAATTTCTTCATCATTTTCTGCATATTGAACTTTCCGCCGCCACTCATACCTTTCATGGTCTTTTGCATCATTTTGTGGTATTTCAGAAGTTCCCTTACCTCATCATATTTCGTCCCCGATCCCCGAGCTATCCGTGTGATCCTTGGGCTGTTTATGTGTTTCGGGTCTTCAAGCTCTTTGTCGGTCATGGAATCCATGATATACTTGTATTTCTTCATTTTTTCCTGGGTAACGGTGAACATATCATCCGAGACCTTCATTCCAAGTTTCCCCAGAGGTATCATTGACATGACCTGTTTAAGAGGTCCCATTTTGTTCACTGCTTCCATCTGTTTGTACATATCTTTAAGAGTGAATTTCCCGCTGAGCATTGATTCCATATCAAAATCTTCTGCTTTGAGAGTCTCCTCGGCTTTTTCAAGCAGGGATTTGAGATCCCCCATTCCAAGGAGGCGTGAAATGAACCGGTCGGCTTCGAACCTCTCTAGGTCATCGGGAGTTTCGCCAACCCCGAGAAAAGCAATAGATGAATCGGTATCGGAAACAGCGGATAAAGCGCCTCCGCCTTTGGCTGTCCCGTCAAGCTTTGTTATAATAACACCGGTTATCCCTATAGATGAATTGAAAGCTTTTGCCTGGTCGCTTGCAAGCTGACCCATAGCCGCATCAAGAACAAGGAACCTGTGATCCGGTTTTGCAGCCTGGTGAATATTCTCCATTTCCTTGATAAGATCTGTTTCAAGGGCATGCCTTCCCGCAGTATCTATTATCTTGACATCGAATTTTTCAATTGCTTTGAGGCCGCGCTGTACGATACCAACAGCATCTTTCACATCTTTTTCCCCATAGAAAAAAACGCCGCTCCTTTCACACAAAGTCTTTAACTGGTCATAAGCTCCAAGCCTGAAATTATCTGCGCATATGACAGCAGCTTTCAATCCTTTTCTCTGGAAATAGCGGGCAAGTTTAGCAGTCGTTGTGGTTTTTCCGCTTCCCTGGAGCCCCACCATCATTATTGTCTGTGGCGCAAGTTTGATATTTGCGCTTTTTCCAAGGATATTTATCAATTCCTGGTAAACGATGCGTATTACATGCTCTCTCGGATTCATACCGCTTGGCGGTTCTTCCTTGAGTGAGCGCTGTTTTATTTTCTGGGACAGCGCCATCACATGCTTTACGTTCACATCCGCCTGCAGCATGGCGCGCTGGATATCCCTGACTACATCGTCCACTAACTTTTCATCGATCCGGCCTGCACCGACTAATTTTTTAAGGGCATCCTGAAGCGAGCCCCCAAGTTTATCAAGTACCATATTTTCTTTCCATTTTAAGATTATCGTATTAAGCCTTTGATTTTAGTTAAAGCATTGCATGATTTGAAGGATAGATATATAATAATTCCGATTGTTACAGATAGTGTATGAGTATAGAGTATACAGGAGTTAATAAAGAGACTGTAGCAGGAGAGATAAAGAATTATCTTGATTCCTGTCCTGAAGATACGGTATTCAGGATGGTTATTAATTCAAAGAGGGGATATCTCCGGTTAAAAATTAAAAATGCAAGTAAGAACCGCCTGAAAACACTGATCGGGAAATTAAGAAGAAAAAAGCCCGGCCCTTAATTATGAAAAATGAGATAATAATAGGCATGAGTGGCGCCTCAGGTATCCAGTACGGAATACGCATACTTGAAGCCTTAAAAAAAATGAAAGGTTTTGAAACTCATCTGGTAATTTCCGAATCCGCAAAGCAACTTATAAAAATTGAGACCGATTATTCGGTCAAAGATGTGGAAAACCTGGGTGATAACGTTTATGACGATCATGATTTCACAGCCCCGATAGCAAGCGGATCACACAGGTCAAAGGGAATGATAATTGCGCCATCCAGCATGAAAACCCTTGCATCCATTGCCAGCGGGATGTCTGATACATTAATATCCAGGGCTGCCGACTGCTGCCTGAAAGAAAAACGCCCATTGATAATCATGGCCAGGGAAACGCCTCTGAACCTGATTCATATTGAAAATATGAAAAAAGCAATGGAAGCCGGAGCTTGCATCCTTCCTGCATGCCCGGCCTTCTATCCCAGGCCCGGGACCATTGATGATATTATTGATTTTATGGCAGGACGCGCCCTGGACTTACTTGATATTGAGCATAATTTATACAAGCGGTGGCGGGAATGACTTTTCGTGGCTTCATTGAACAATTAAGATCAGAGGGCAAACTCACCGAGATAAAAAAATCCCTCTCACCGGTTTATGAGGTTTCTGCCGGTGCAGGAAAAGACCCCACACTTTATACTAATGTCAACGGGTCAAAGGTTATCATGAACATCCTGTCATCAAGGGAACTTCTGGCTGAAGCTCTGGGAGTAGAGCCTGATAAAATCATAGAACATCTTTCATCCTGCCCGCCTGATGGAGAGGTAAAGCTGGTAAAAGATTCACCAACAAGAGAAGTGATTGAAAAACCTGATCTGTACAGGCTCCCGATCCTTACGCATTTTGAAGGAGACGGCGCCCCGTATATCACTGCGGGTGTTGTCGTTTCTGAATATGGTGGTCTGATGAACGCTTCCATCCACAGGCTCAGAGTCATCGGGAAAGACCGGCTGGCTGCGCGGCTCGTTGAATTCAGGCACACTTATAATCTTCATAAAAAAGCTGCTGAAAAAGGAGAGCCGCTTCCGATAGCGATAGTTATCGGAATAGACCCGGTTACCCTGTTTGCCATCTCGACCCGCGTGCCAGAGGGAAAGGAGTACAATTATGCGGCGGCTCTTGCTGGCGAGCCGCTTGAGGTAATTGAGCTGGAAAACGGGATAAAGGTACCGCATGCTGAAATCGTACTTGAGGGATACATACATCCTACCGAACTTGTTGATGAAGGTCCGTTCGTGGATATAAGCGGCACTTATGATATTGTGAGAAAGCAGCCTGTGATCCATATTACTAAAATATTACACAGGTGCGACCCTATTTACCATGCACTGATCCCTGCAGGAAGTGAGCATCATATTTTGATGGGAATTCCTTATGAGCCCCTGATCTTTAATGAAGTCAAGAAAGCTGCGGACGTCAGGAATGTTATTATGACCCCTGGAGGATGCTATTATTTCCATGCCGCAGTGCAGATACATAAAACGAATGATGATGAACCCAAAAAAGCTATTGATGCCACATTTGCAGCGCACAAGAGCCTGAAACATGTAGTAATAGTAGATGATGATATCAATATTTTTGATCCGAACGATATCGAGTTTGCAATTGCCACGAGAGTAAAAGGTGATGAGGACATCTATATCTACCCGGATGTCAGGGGCAGCACGCTTGATCCGCGCTCTGAGAATGGGATTGGGACGAAAGTAGGGATTGATGCAACGATGGATTTGAGCAAGAAATGGAAATTTGAGAGGGCAAAGAGGCCCAGGATAAAGAAAGACAAATAACATAAAGTTGATATTTTCATAACAGGCATTGGTTGTGGTTGATGCCTATGATATTTTATAATTTCTAAAGGAAAATCCTGATCATAAAAATATTCTATAATAATTATTATAACTATTAGCATTTTTTTCTGAATAAATATATTAATCATTGGTGTGTGATTTAATATTGCCCTTCAGTGGCAAAAAATTAGGAGGAAATATAAATGAAAAACGAAAAAAAGGTTAGTCCAAAAAAAGATGAGGAACAGAAAGTAGCAGAACAGATGTTTAAGAAAGCACGTCTGTGGGCCTGGTAAGTAGAAATCAATATGTACTGGAGTAAACCTGTTGCATTACTAAAGTTATGCAACACTCCAGCTACAATATATTCCCCCTTTCCTCTGTTCGCCATATCGCTTTTCTTAGTATCGCACAAAGAGTTATCAATTTATAACTTTCCAGTTTTGTTTGCTGGAATAGTTGTTTCATGGCTTTTAGCCTTTCCTTCTAATTTATGGAACCATTGCAATGATTTAAAGGAAGATAGAGCAGGAGGGAAAAAAACTATCTTAACTCAGGACAGCTCGATGCAGAAGAAAGCTCTTTTTATCTCAGTATTACTTTATGCTTGTTCTTTGCTTTTTGTTTATTATTTATCTATCGAATTTAAACGGCCGATCTATCTGTTTACTTTAATCTGGATTATTGCTACATGGTGGTATTCAGATAATTTGATCCTTAAAAAAGTGATTGGTTTCAGATTGAAAGACCATTATCTGGGTGAGTTGGCTGCTTATAGTATCGCGATGCCCATGTTCACTTTGAGCATCTGGCTTGTATATTCTGATCTAAATTCAAATGGACTGTTAATTACTGTAGCGGTCTTTTTCTTCAGTGTATCAACGTTGCTATTAAAGGATTTAAAAGATATATCCGGTGATATGAAAGCTGGCCTGAAAACTTTCGGGGTTGTTTTCCCTCCATTTCAACTTGTTCGGTATTCATGTTACTTTATGGTGTTTTATTATTTGGCCCTATTGAATCTAATTAATCTGGGCTCCTATGGTATTCTGGTTATTACGATCCCATTTCTTTATTTTTTAAAAAATACATTTATTCCTATGTATAAAAAAGATTGGACTTTAGGATCCGGAGATTTTCTATTGCTTAAGCATATGGGTAATTCGATATATGCATCCTTTATTTTTTTAGGACTGAGCGCCTTTATTTAAATTTCCAGGCAACTACTTGTTCCTGCACCCATGAAAAAAGTATTATTATGTGTTTCAGATAAATAATTTCTTAACCTGAATTCAGGTGGAATATAAGCTGAAGAAGGCGCTGACATAATTCCAAAATAGTTATCACCTAATAAATTATTTATTTTATCCTTGTATTCTAAAGTTTTTTTCCCGAATGCTGCGACAGCTCCAACATCCATAGAGAAAAAAATGAATCTGCCATCATCATATTTCAAATTATCCAGACATGAAATGAAAGCATCAAATTTATCATCAATATTTTCATATACAAGTGCAACATCTTCCGAATAATCCGAAATATCCATGAAAAAAGGAAATAACTCAAAAGGAAAATAAGATCCTATTCCAAGAAGAAACGCCCCATTTGTCTGTTTATTTAGAAATAATAGTTCATAGGGCATTTGAACTTTAAAATCCCCTTTATCGAGATGTTCATGTAATTCTTTTTCTTCTTCGCCTGAAATATATATTAAATTTTTTACTGCCTCTACAGGCGGCTTGCCGTCAAGGGAGATCAATATATTTTTTTCAAACTTTGCTTTAAATTCCTGGATAAATTTAAATTCATTACTTACAATATTTTTAGTTTCTTCAAAATTTTTCCCCTTCTGGGGGAAAATATCATCATAAACAGCATTTATATCCTTTTTCTCTATGGTCAGTGCTGCAATACCGCCATCTATATCCTCGAAGTTAGAAAATATATTAGGAGAGTTGAATCTAACCTGTGTATGCATCACATTCATACCCATAATTGGAACTTTATAATTCGTCTGCCTGGCAAAGATATTTAAAATTCGGGAGGATTGGTAGAAAATATTTTCTCTGTCGCAGTATTCAGAAAATTTACCTGCATATTCTTTCTGTTTTTCTAAATTAGCTTTTTTGGATTTTTTACTATAATAAAATCCGTTTGCGAAAAACCTGGCGAACCTGATAGCATTTGGTACATGAACCATCGGAAAATGCAGCATAATAATCCCATGTTCACATTTTACTTTTTCTGCAAGTTTTCTGGCAGACTCAATTATGCCCTTTCCTTTAACCCCATCCACCCGTATCCTGGCATCGCCATCTTCACACAGCACCAGCGCCGCACCGTCGGCCCTCATGTCATCGGGAAAAATCATACCATCAACGGAGGCGCCTATTTGCGGGATGTCGCCATATTCATCGTTTAATATATCCAGCATTGACTGGTATTTGCCGTGATACTTTAAAGTTGCATAAAATAAAGCGAGATCAGGCTTAAAATCCAGCTTATCATCAGCCTGTTCAATTAGATCACATGCTGCCTGATCAGGGCTCTTCTTATTGCTGAATAGAGTGATGGATTTCGTTTTTTTCGCCTCTTGATTGTTTTTTATTTATGATTATATTTATAAGGATATAAATTTTTCTATATGATACTAATTATAATGAGCATAAAAATTGAATGTTAATGTCCAGTTTTTCTTTTCTCTGTGTTCTCGGTGTTCTCTGTGGTTTTGAATTGCATAGATTATTTCAATAATAAGAATAATACTCAAGCTACACAATTCCTCTTAAGTGATTGTATGAGAAAGCAAAACGCCATTAAACAGGAGGCCTGAATGTACCTCACCCCTGAAGAAGAAAAGCTCATGAACGGAGAGAGCGGCCCCGCATACCAGAAAGCCATCGAGATTCTCGCTGCCCTTGGGGACATATACGGCGCGGACAGGCTGATCCCCATAAAGAGCGCGCAGATCGCAGGTGTTTCGTATAAGACGATAGGCGATGCCGGTCTTGAATGGATATCCGGCCTGAAAGGAAAAGTGGTTGTGCCATCGATCCTCAATCCCGCAGGCATGGACCTGGAATGCTGGAGGGAAATGGGAATAAGCGAGGATTTTGCGAATAAGCAGCAGGAAATAATCAAAGCCTATGAGGCGCTCGGCGTCAGGACAGAATGCTCCTGCACCCCGTATAATATCTATGATGATCTTGCAAGCTTTGGCGACCATGTGGCATGGAGCGAGTCCTCGGCTATTTCTTACGCCAACTCCGTGATCGGCGCGCGCACGAACAGGGAAGGCGGGCCAGGCGCCCTCTCGGCTGCACTTATCGGGAAAACGCCGAATTACGGTTTCCACCTGGATGAGAACAGGCGCCCGGTCATCCTCATCGAAGTGGAGCCAGAGCTTTATGATTCTGATTATGGGGCGCTGGGATACATTGTTGGTGAGATGATCGGCGATAAAGTCCCGGTTTTTGATCTCAATACCATCCCGACAAAAGATGAACTCAGGTCCCTGGGGGCTGCGATGGCGGCTTCAGGTTCTGTTGCGCTGTATCACGTTCGCGGGGTTACGATGGAATCAGGCAAATACGAATTACCTCGCGAAAAAATAACAATTGAAGAGCAACAGATAAAAGAAGTTTATAAAACAGGCGAGCCCGACCTCATAGCTTTCGGATGTCCTCACAGCAGTGTTAAGGAACTTGAAAAACTGGCCCAGCTCCTTGGTGGGAAAAAAGTGAAAAAGGAAGTCTGGGTTTGCACATCGCGCGCCTTAAAGAATAAGCACCCTGAATTGATAAAAAGGATCGAAAAAAGCGGAGCTAAGGTTTTTTGTGATACCTGTATGGTGGTATCCCCGGCAAGTGAGAAGTTCAAATGCATGATGGTGAATTCAGGTAAGGCGCATAAGTATGTGCCAAACCTTTGCGGGGTTAACAGTGTACTGGCAAGGACGGAAGATTGTATCAGGGTAGCTGTGAATGGATAATTAATAAAATATAAATAAATTGAAATTGAAGTTTAGCTTTAAAATTGTCGTATAATTTAGCCTTATATCCAAATTTGAAAAAAGAAGAATCATCTACAATATATCAAATAAAGCCTGATTTATATTATTGTTCCTCTCCCGGCCATATCATAGTAATCTTCAATTGTTTGCATTTCCCGGTTTTCACCGGAAACGGTCCGGTATTGACTAGGGGTGATCCCGATGCAACGTGCAAAACGTCAGCCAGAAGTCAGAGGCTTTCAAGCGCAGCCAGTGTGAACAATTCTATCACTTGTGTCTCACTCCCATTTGATAGGCATTCCTGAAATCATCAAGAGTCAATACCGAATTCCAGTGGCCGGTCCATATTGCGATAGCATAGGCAACAAAAATTATCCCCACTATTCCTAAGGGAATAAGCCAGTTGCCGGCACGAGTACCCCACAAGGTGCGAACCACCAAAGTGTTCTCGGTGGGACATGCCGAGACACAAGATAAACACATAGTACATTCTGGAGAATGTATTATGTGCTTATCCTCTACTTGTATGCCTACCCCACAAGACAGATTGCAACACATACAGTGCTGGCATGAGACATCATTTCTGGTTATTCTTAGTGGTGACAACAATCCTAAAACCGACAAGAGGGCCCCGTATGGGCAAAGAAATCTACACCAGCCGTTTTTTACTATGATTGTAAAGACAATTAATCCAGCAATGACAATCATGACAATGATTGAAATGTGGCTAATGAATATGAGCATGTTTGCGTCAGCAGCCAGGTTGTAAGGTAGAAACAAAAACCACTCAATGCTTGAAAGAGGCATTGTAAAGACCATTATCCAAAGAATTAGGATCAGGAGGATGTATTTGATTCCGAGCGCAGTTATTTTGAGCCATCTTGGAATGTTCCAATGTAATGGTAGATTGACCAGCCTATGATGAGCCCATTCAAGAAAATGCGATAATGAGCCAAAAGGACAGATCCAGGAGCAGAATGCACGGCGGAAAAATATTGCGCCAATTATAACTGCAACCAGGAAAGTCAACCCTGCAGGATGAATCATGTCCCAATAGCCGGTTAAAAGCAATCTCTTCATTCCAAGGAGAGCCGATATTGGCAAAAATGCTTCAACCCCTGCTGGCCGAGGAGTAGTTACAGGACCACCTGACACAATTTGATTGTAAAATGTGTTAAATTGTAATCCGATACTGATAGAGAGAAGTATGAAACTGGCCTGTACAATTCGGCGCCAAATTTGAAGGGACGATGTTATCGCAAGCTTTTTGGGCATAGTCAATCTGCCATGCTTCAAGATAACCTTAAAACGTCGGCTCCAGTGCGGTTTATCTGGTAGGCGGTGCGTGCTGTCTCTAGGTAGATGTTGGTTATTTCCTGGAAAGAATCCAGCGATTTCTTCATAAGATCCGGACCCGCAAGTTCAGGGCTCCCCACCTTGAATGGCGGATGAGGATTGTATTCCAAAGTTAGCTCAATCATTTTGGCAATATCCTCACCACGCAGTGCAGCAAGAGCGATAAGTGCTGCCTCAAAACAACCGTGTACCGGGCCCGCAGTATATAAATTACCATCGACAACAACCCGTCCGCCCGAAACAGGTACGGCCCCAAAATCCTTCAATGATTCACCCAACTGAAAATTCGTTGTGGCACGCCGACCTTCCAGAAGGCCAGCCGTACCAAGCACCAGAACCCCGTAACAAATACCGATGATAGCAGCAGCATGTTTAGCCTTTTGTTTGAAGAAGGCAATGACTTCAGGATCGACAATAACTTCTGGTGGTATCGCACCGACAATCAGCACGTCAACATCAGGGCATTCGTCATAGGTGGTCGTTGCAGCCATAGGCCAGTTTGGCATCCCGTTGAAAGGCTCAAGAGTTTTCCAGACGAGGTGGGTTTCGACATTTGGTGACATGCTAAACGCTGCATTTGCATCCACAACGTCCGGTAAAAATACACCGGGACAAACGAGTGTAGCAACCTTTAGTGTCTGATCAATAGGTTTCAGCATTTTTCCATCTCCTTAATAATGAATATTTTCATATATGAACGTATTCAATTATATGCTCAATGTTCTTAAAGCTTTCTGATTGGTTCTCACATTCAAGGTATTTTATACCCAACTTTACCCCTATAATTTATTACAGCGTTTCGATTCGGCTTGCCAGCTATTATTTCCAGGACAATAGAACAAAATGTTTCTGAAAATTTCAAAGAAAAGTACAGCAATGCAACACTATTTTATGATATCACCAGCATTGCTCTTAACGGTTATCGCTCAACTGGAACACACTTTGCTATTTTTTCTCCGCTAGTCCCTCCAAAAACAAAACCAGTTTATATTTGAGGTTTTCCAGAAAAGGAATTTGCGAACGGCTGGCCATAGCTGATTGGATCAGTCCCATAAACATCTCAATAACTATTTCAACTGGAATAGTCGCTTTGAATTCTCCATTTTCCTGTCCCTCCTGAATAACGCTAATTAAAATGTTTTTAAACTCTGGGCCGTGTAACGGTTGAGTTGATGATAGTAATTGGTCACTATATAATTTGAATAATTGTTGATTGTCTTCATAAATCGTCCCTAAGAGCAATAAAATTTGAGTGATTTTTTGTGAAGGGTTAACCGGTGATTGGTTCAGTTCTTCAAGCAATTTTTTAGCCTCGTCGATTTTCTGAGCCAAGACATATTTAAGGATATCTTCTTTAGATTGAAAATAATTATAAAAAGTACCTATACCAAAATCCGCCTTTTCCATGATTTCAGCGACAGTCGTTTTCTCAATGCCCTTTTCTATAAACAGTTTCAGTGCAATATCAACTATAGATTTCTGTACCTGTAGTTTTTTCCTATCCCTGCGATTCATTACATCCTGCATCAGACCATCCTCCATAACTCTAATTCAAGAATGAATAAATTCATTTTTGAATTAAAGATAGGAATTTATCATCGTCAAATGTTAAATAACTGCTCCATAAAATATGTGCACTTTTCAGAATATTAAGGCAAATTCTAATATCATTCAATTTAATTAAACCTGTAAACTATGCTCTACGCCATTGAAACCTCAGGAATAACAAAGCGCTTTGATGAGATGATCGCAGTAAATAAGATCACCATCTCTGTAAAACCCGGGGAATTGTTCGGGCTGCTCGGTCCGAACGGTGCAGGAAAAACGACATTGATAAGCATGCTTTCAACGATGATAGAACCCTCAGGAGGAAGCGCTCTTGTCTGGGGTCATGATGTAATGAAAGATGCTGATTCTGTGCGGCAGAATATCGGCGTGGTTTTCCAGGATACAACTCTTGATGACAGGCTTACGGGCAGGGAGAACCTTGATCTTCACGGAAGGCTCTATGGGCTTGATGGAATAAAGAGAAAAGAGCGCATCAAGGAAGTGCTATCTCTTGTTGAGCTTACGGAAAGGGCTGATGCCATTGTCAAAACTTATTCAGGAGGGATGATGAGGCGCCTTGAGATCGCACGCGGGCTCATGCATCATCCCCATGTCCTGTTCCTTGATGAACCCACGCTCGGGCTTGATCCGCAGACGCGTATGCATATCTGGGACTACATAAAAAAATTAAATAAAGAAGAAGGAGTAACCATATTGCTTACCACACATTATATGGAAGAAGCTGACAAATTGTGTGACCGGATAGCAATAATCGACAATGGCCGGATCGTTGCTCTTGATACTCCGCAGGATCTTAAAAATTCACTCGGCGGGGATGTAATAACACTGGGGCTTGGAAATCCCGGTGATGTCGATAGGTTATGCAGTTCTTACCAGAAAGACGGATGCGCCATTACAATTACCCGGAAACAAAACGAGGTTTTTATTACGGTCAGTAATGGCGAACGCCAGATCCCCCATATCCTTTCGCTTGCTTCACACGCAGGAATTCCTATAATTTCAGTGAGCCTCAGGAAACCCACGCTTGATGATGTATTTATACACTATACCGGCCAGGCAATAAGGGATAAGGAAGTAAGCCTGATGGAAGAAGTAGGGTACAAAATGCGATCAAGGAGGAGATGATGACGTTAGACCGGGCGGTTCAGACTGTTTATACAATGTGGCTGCGCGAGATGTTACGGTTCTCACGCTCAAAATCACGTATAATAGGGGCGCTTGCGACACCTCTTTTTTTCCTCATAATACTTGGCACGGGTTTCAGTTCAGCTTTCCAGGTAAAAGGAGGCGGAACTTTCGATAAGAGCTACCTGGCTCCGGGTCTTATCGGAATGTCCGTACTTTTTGCTTCACTGATGGGGGGCGTATCCATTATCTGGGATCGTGAATTTGGATTTCTTAAGGAAATACTGATCGCCCCTGTAAGCCGCTTTTTTGTCTCATTAGGGAAAGCCATAGGCGGTGTTACAACAGCAATGATACAGGGAATATTGATAATGATTATTGCATGGCTTATCGGGATTCATTTTAGATCATTCTGGGGAGTCCTGGCAGGTATTGCGGTCATGTTCATTTCGGGGATAGGCTTTATAGGGCTGGGAATAGCGATCGCTTCTAAGATCGAAAGCCATGAAGGTTTCCAGATGGTGATGAGTTTTCTCACAATGCCTCTTGTTTTACTGAGCGGGGCATTTTTCCCGATTTC
The DNA here is from genome assembly GCA_012026795.1 of Candidatus Methanoperedens sp. Classification (NCBI taxonomy): domain Archaea; kingdom Methanobacteriati; phylum Methanobacteriota; class Methanomicrobia; order Methanosarcinales; family Candidatus Methanoperedentaceae; genus Candidatus Methanoperedens; species Candidatus Methanoperedens sp. The sequence goes on along the minus strand of VEPM01000009.1, from coordinate 86,587 downwards.
GAACCTTCCTGCCTGGCTAAAGATCCTTGTATACCTGAATCCCCTTACCTATGGTGTTGAAGCCCTGCGCTATTTCCTTCTTGGCAATTCCATAATTCCTGTATGGCAAAGCATCATAGTACTTGTAATATTCTCTATCGCTATGATAGCGCTGGGCGGGAAACTGTTCGGGAAAATGAGGGCCTGATATGATCCTCCTGTCTGGCGGAACAGGTACGCCCAAACTCCTTCAGGGCATAAGGAAGATCATTCCTGATGAGGAAATCACTGTAATTGTGAACACGGCAGAAGATATAATGGTCTCAGGAAGCCTTGTTTCACCCGATGTGGATACGATCCTGTATCTTTTTTCGGGAGCGCTTGATACCTCAAAGTGGTGGGGTATCAGGAATGACACTTTTCATACGAATAATGCATTAAGAAAAATGGGCATCAGTGAAAAACTCATGATCGGGGATGCTGACCGCGCCACCTGTATTTTCCGGGAGGTGCTTATGCAAAAAGGTGCTTCTTTAACAGAAGCTACACTTTCGCTGTCTGCCGCGCTTGGGATAAAAGCAAAGATACTGCCCATGTGTAATGAAAAAGTGGACACAATGATAAAAACGCCGGAAGGTATCCTGCATTTCCAGGATTTCTGGGTCGGCTCCCGTGGAACTCCGGAGGTTCTTGATGTTGATATTACGGGGATCAGGAAGGCCATGCCTACAAAAGAAGTACTGGATGCCCTGGAACTTGAGAAAAATGTAATTATCGGACCCAGCAATCCCATAACAAGCATAGGACCGATACTTGCCCTGAAAGGGATCAGGGAAATTTTAATGACAAAGAACGTTATAGCTGTAAGCCCTATAATAGGGGATTCCCCGGTTAGCGGTCCTGCCGGGAAATTGATGGGTGCAAAAGGGTATCCTGTATCATCAAACGGAGTTGCCCGGTATTATGGGGATATTCTTGATATTATGGTTATTGACGATAAGGATACTGCAAAAGAACCGGATTCTGGCATGAAAACAGTAAGGTTTGATACAATAATGACATCAGTTGAAAAAAGTGAATTGCTGGCAAGGAATATACTTAAATTATTTCAGGATATTTGATAAATTTTCGTGGATAATTACGGGATATTCGATAACAAAACAAGTCCCCTGTCAGTCAGCCTGTAATTACCTTCTTCAATTTTGAGATAATTTCCTTTAATAAAGAAATCTATCTGGAAATTTAACATGGCCTCATCCACCCCGACTTCTTTTTTCAATTCATGCTTTGTTTTCCCGAATATTCCTATTGTTTTTATCATCTTTCGCCTGACAGGATGTTCAAGCGCCTTTACCATGAGGGCGTGGTCATCTACCTTTGCTTCACGCATTGTAGGTTTACGCTCAAGCATTGCTTCCAGGTCGTCATCACTTATTTCCGGCATAATCACTGTATTGTCCTGCTATTATAATAAAACCCTGCTCACAATTGATAACCGCAATCCTTATATAACTTTACACTCATCGTAAACAGGATAGAACTTGAAGAAATGGATATTCGTACTAATCATTCTCTTTGTCCTGCTTTCAGGATGTTTGAGTGCCAGATCAGGCGATATGGCAGGTAATATTTCAAATAAAAAAATTCCGGGGCAGAAACAGATAACGTTACAGGGGTTGACCTTCAACACAGAAGTTGATCCGGCCCTCCTTTTAGCAAAAGCACAGGGAAAGCCGGTATTTGTATATGCAAGGTCGCAATATTGCGGGGCATGCAAACAATTCGAAGCTGAAACCTTCACTAACGAGACCGTGATCGAAAAATTGAATACGGATTTCATACTGGTCTCTATAGATGTGGATAATCAAAAAACAGAAACCAGGAATTTTAAGATACGCGCTACTCCGACTGAAATATTCCTTGATTCAAATGGAACTGAAATAAAAAGAATACTTGGATACAGGACAAATCAAACGTTCCTCGATGAAATAAATAAAATCGTAAAATAAAGGAGGCATGAAAATGAAGCCTGAAAAGAAAATAAATAATGCACAAAAGAACAAAAAGATAACGAAAAAGAAAGGAAATAATAATAATATTATAATAATTGCAGTCGCAGCAATTATTCTCATCGGAGCATTCGTTCTCCTGAGTGGTGGTTCGCAAAAAACAGAACCGGCCCAGAAAATGACTCTTAAGCAGGTGAGGGAATTGATCGATACAGAATACGGAAATAGAGGTGGGGCAGGGACAAACACGCCTCCTGTGAAGGATAATTATCTACCGATATTTGCACCAAGAGCAGCAGGCAAAATGCCGGATTTTGCAGTTACTAATGCTATGACATTGAAAGCATATAAATACGCGACTGAGCATCCTGAGGTGCTTGAGCAGATACCATGCTACTGCGGTTGCGGAGATCATGGAAGCATAGTATCCGAGGGAAAACCTCACAAGTCTGTTAGAGATTGCTTCGTATCAGATAGTGGTGTTTATGATGACCACGCCTCATTCTGTGATGTGTGCATCGGCATAGCAACAAAAGCACAGAGCTACTTACCAACAGGAATTCCTGTTACGGGATTATCAGCCAGCCAGCCTGCCAGCCAGGCTACGCCTGCCCCATCAGTTGATCTGTCAACGCTATCACTGCCAGATAGTTTCAAATCAATCGCCGACGGCCTGAAACTCACACCAGCAGGTGTAAACAGGGCATATTTTGTTAATACCAGGACCCTTGCAGGAACTGGATTGGAAACCCCGATTTTACAGGGGCAGGTTCAGGCGACTGGCTTCTATGGTAAGAAAATAATAGGTATGTATAGCGCTGATTTCAGCACGGATTCATGGATAGAACTTCATGACCTGGGTTATGACAGCAAAAATGATGCATCCATAAAAGCAAAGATCCAGCCTGGAATGAAAAATATTGTAACGACAAGACCGCTAATATACGGACATAGCCAGAATGCGGATAATGCTGCAAAATTAATAAATGACCCGAACAGCATGAGTACTTCATATTCCACCTATAAACCACTGCTTGATGCCGTGGATTACCAGGATGCTGCATATGCGCTTGTGCTCTCTGAAAAGACCGGTTTTTCGGATATGGATTACATGAGTTTAACCCCTGCAGGAGGTAAAGTAGAACTTATCAAGGCATTCAATATCACGGATGCTAAATCCGTTCCAGCAGGTCTTGCCAAATATAATCCCGAAACAAAAGGTAATGTTCTTGTGATCAAAATGACAGATGCCCTTTCGACCATACAGGCCGAAAGCGATAATATTGATGCGGTAGCAAGAACATAAAATGGTTGAAGCCCCCCCTATATTACTGGTATTCCTGGCAGGCATGGCAACAGTTGCAACGCCATGCGTTCTTCCCATCCTGCCTGCGGTTTTATCGGGTTCTGTAGGGAGCAGGCTTCGTCCTCTTGCGATTGTCACCGGAATGACTGTGAGCTTCACACTAATGGGTCTTCTTGTTTTTACAGTCGCATCATTTGGTTTTTTTACAGAATACCTGCGCTGGTTCTCGATATTTGTAATTATAGGAATGGGTGCGGTGCTGTTTGACGATGATATGAATGAAATTTATGTGAAAATATCAAGCTCCATTTTGAATTATTTCCGTGAGCATGTGACTTTTATTGGAAAAATTACCTCAAAAGCCAATCCTGAAGGACTTCTGGGCGGTCTATTCCTGGGAATGTCGCTTGGAATACTATGGATACCATGCGTGGGCCCGATACTGGGTTCAGTATTCTCTGTGGTAGCCGAAAGTTCAGCAGGTTCTGGTAATATTTCTTCTGGTATGATTCTTCTTCTTGCATATTCCCTGGGTGTCAGCATACCAATGCTTGTTATAGCATATTCGGGAAAAAGTATGTCAGGCCGCGTCAAATGGTTTTCAAAGAGAAGCCATTTCTTTAAGAAACTCTCCGGATTGATCCTGATACTTGTGGGATTGATGATGCTATTTGGCATAGATAAATATCTGAAGATACTGTTCCTTCCTTATTCAGTCAATATCGACAATGAAATTTCAAGGCTTTATGGACTATATTTTGGTTAATTATGGTAAATAAAAAAAAGATTGGAAAAAACGAAGATAAAGAAAATCACGAAAGCATAGAAAAATATGACCTGCTTGATGTCTATTATTTCAGGAACATTGTAAAGAACAGGTTTTTTAAGCCGGTTGTCAACTTTTTTTTATTTATTTTCCTTCTAATAATAATCTATTTTGGTCTTTCAAGCGAACCCGATCTGCGTTTCCCTGGGGGAATACCATTCGCCACAACCATGATATGGGATTTGTGGCATCCACTGCTTGCTTTTACCCTGATACTTTTTGGAAGGCTCTGGTGCTTTGCATGTCCAATCGGAGCTGTCGGCGATTGGACGCAGTCTGTTTTCAGCCTTAACAGGAAATATCCTGAAAAATACCGCAATCTCTGGGCAGCAGTAATACTTTTCCTTTTCATTTTCGCAGCAGAGCGGCATCTGTTCATGTTCACAAGAAACCCTCCGAATACTGCATATCTTCTTGTCTTTTTCACCGGGCTTGCTGTGGTTATGGGAGCTATCTACGAAAAAAGAAGCTTTTGCCGCTACATCTGCCCCATCGGGCTTGTTCTGGGTTTATTCTCCATGCTCTCAAGCATAGAACTGCGATGCAAATCAAAGAAAACATGCCAGGATCATGATATCAAGGAATGTGTATTAGGGAACGAATCAGGGAAAGCCTGCCCAGTCGGTGAGTTTCCCCAGACTATGGAAAGGAACAACCAGTGCATCATGTGTATGGAATGCGTCAAATCATGTTCAAAGGGGAATATCAGATTAAGTCCGAGACTTCCGGGAGCGGATCTAATTCATTCAAAGAAGATACATCTTGCTGAAGCATACCTGGTTCACGGGATAATCATAATATTTCTTTTTGTCCTGGGTATGGAACGGTTGCAATTCAGGAATGTGATCATCAGTTTTGTAAAATCAACTCTTCCTGTTGATTCAATAACGTTTCTTGACCTTTACTGGAGAAATATGTGGGCTATAATCATATTCGCCCTGATAACGCTTGGCGCAGCAGGATTGATGTATATTTCCACAAGGGCAACTTCAGGGAAAAAAGCAAAGCAAAAATTTATTGAATTATCCTATGCTTTCATCCCCCTGAGTTTGTCGGTCTATCTTGCTGAAAACACATTCCGCCTCATAAAAGGATTGTTTTATATAGCTGCAAGCATCGGAAGCTTCTTCGGGAGATTATGGGAATTTTCACCCGATTTTGATACGATCAACAGGTTGCAGATACTCCTGCTGGTTTCAGGTTTTATCTTCACCTTATGGGCAGGCTATCTTATCAGCAAAAGGGATTCACTGGATGAAAACGAATTGCAGCAAAGTATGATTGCGATTGGATTTACTGCTGTTGTTTATTTAATCATTGGAGTTAAGATTCTGACTTTACCTATAATCTAAATCAACTTTACATCCGACGTAAAGTATATGGCCAAACAGGATAGATATAACCACAATTCAATATCTGCAAAAAAATGGATAAAACATATATACTTATATTCGATTCAAAACAATAGGAAATAACATATGAGAACCAAAAAATTAGTGTCAATAATTGTATTGGTATTAATATTATTATTTGCGTATTTTAGTTATAATACTGCGCTTAGTAATTTTACTTTAAGCGATAAGAATGCCAGTTATCTGGGAGGAATAAAATTCCATCGTGCAGCATCAGGGCTTGAGGAGAGTTTCCAGATCGCCCAGCAGGAAAATAAACCCATAATGATGTATTTCTGGGCTATATGGTGCCAGTATTGTGCCGGGTTCCAGACAAATACACTGGGGAACCCCCAGGTAAAGAAGATCCTTGAGGAAGACTATATTCTTGTAGCAATGGATCTTGATATCGACAGGGAAGTCGCCCGGCAATACGCGGTGAGCTATCCCCCATATCTTGTTTTCATGGACCCGAAAGGTAATATCCTGCAACGGGTACCAGGTGCTGTTGATGCGGATTATCTACTTCCGATTGTTACGAAGATAAGAGATGACGTAAGGAGATAAAAAAAATGATACCACTCGGTGATATATTACTTTATGCAAGTCTTGCAGTTAGCGTTATTGCACTTGCCGGATTGCTGTTGAAAGATCTGAAAAATATCGAATTATTGAATAAGTTTGTCACGCCTGCAATAATTTTGGTGGCAGGGATTTTAACATTTTCTTATCTTCTCCTTACGTATTATTTTGTAAATGGCAACTTTGAATATGACTATGTCTGGCAATATTCAAGTAGCGACCTTCCCCTTGTATATAAGCTATCAGGTACCTGGGCAGGCCAGCCCGGAACGTACCTCCTGTGGGTATGGGTAGTGTACCTGTCAGCTGCATGGCTTGCCTGGACTACAAAGCATTCAACTGCGCTTGCAAGAAGAACCCAGATTATAACTCTGCTTACCGGGATTTATTTAATCATACTTACTCTCATACAGACACCTTTCAAGCTTATTATCGAGCGGCCTGAAGTCGTTGAAATGATCGCGAAAGGGACTCTGCAACCTGATTTTGTCCCTGAGGTTGGCAATGGCCTTAATGCGCTCCTTGTCAATTTCTGGATGATCGTCCATCCGCCTTTTATGTTCATTGGCTATGCAACTATGACAATACCGTTTGCTGCAGCAATTGTATATCTTCTTACAAAAGAAGATGGCTGGGAGGAACTTGGCAGGCAGTGGACACGATTTACCTGGCTATTGCTTGGTATGGGTATTGCGGTAGGCGGCGTATGGGCATACCTGGTATTGGGCTGGGGCGGGTTCTGGGCATGGGATCCGGTCGAGACAGCTTCATTTATACCCTGGCTTACGCTGACTGGTTTCATGCATGCTGCAGCTCTTCACAGGAAGAATAAAACCACATTTTCAACAGCCGCACCAATACTTGCCATCGTATCATTTATACTGGTGCTTTATGCCGCAATAGTTGTCAGGAGCGGGCTGTTCAATTCAGTTCATGCTTTCGGCGAAACTTCCACGGGTACGCTGCTTATAATATTCATTGTTATAGTTTCGCTGGTCTCCTTAGTTCTGGGTATGCGGCGTTATTTTGAAGAGCCGGATAAAATAATTGAGGACAGCGGATTCTGGAATAAAACAAATATATTCTATGTTACCCTGCTCTTGTTCGTCATCCTGGCATTTATCTCATTATGGGGTATTTCCTTCCCTGCGTTCATCCAGCTTACACAGGGACTCAAAGTAGGTGTTGCCTCAGATACAAAGAATTTCTTCAATGTATGGAGCTATCCTTTCACAATAGTATTGCTGCTTGCTCTCGGGTTCTGTTTGAATTATAATGAGAGGGAAAAGGAAGAGCAGAAAAAGATATTATTCATAGTAATTGGTCTGACGATAGTTACCATGTTCCTTCGGACAGAGACATTTTATGTGCTTGATCATAGCAGTCCCTTCTGGGCAAGGGAGCCTCCCTTTTATAAACTGATAGGTAATATTTCTGTAATATCTATTTTCCCATCCCTGATATACGCCACATGGTCAACGATCCAGCGTCTCATAACTTATCTCAGGATCGAAAGCATCAAACCCAAAATAAAAGGGATTGGCATAGCTATCGTTCATTTTGGCGTAGTATTTATCCTGTTAGGTGCAATCTTAAGTTCAAATTTTACCCAGACCATTGACAGGATCAATATACCTCTTGCCACGAAAGGAGAATTGGTCCCTGTCGGACATGGCTATGGTATAAAAATAATTGATTTTTCAACACGCAACCTTGCTGAAACTAAGAATGTCCCGGCAGGAGCAGTAAGTATATCGGAAATATACGGAAGTCCTGAAAATTATGTAAGTAATAATGTAAAAATCAGCGGAAAAGTCACAGATGTAGCAAATGTTCAGTCTCCGCCTCCTGTTGTTTATACGACCTATATGAAAATAAATGATGGAACATACACAGATGGCCTCTGGGCCGCAACACAGTCGGATGAACCTTTGAACATCCAGGAAGGATTGGAACTTACTATGGAAGGCTTCCTGATGACAGGTTTCAAGAGTAATTCTACAGGTTCGCCCTGTACAGCAGTAACTCCCTGCGATCTCATTGTTTTCTCAAGCCCTGAACAGATCACAGGTGGGGCAACAGCTGCAGGCAAATATAATGTCCAGAGCGTCCGGCTTGAAGTTTACCAGGATAACAGGAAAATCGGAAGTGGAGTTGCAGAATACCTTCAATCAGACGGCGGAAGCGGGACATTCCCGCTTGTTGACAGCAGCATAACAGGAACCGACGTATATGTTATATTCCAGGGTCTTGGCGGCGGAACTGTACCACTCACTTTGAAAATAATTCCTGCTGTGAATTTTGCATGGATAGGCGTTGTACTTTTTGCATTAGGAATAATCCTGATAATGGCAGTGAAAACAAAATCAAAAGACGGATAAGTTTGGCTGGATAAGGATATTTCACTTAAAACCTTTGTTGCATGTCGTTACTTTTATATACTCAGGTTATAATGATAAGGTAACGGACTGATATCAACAATGATTATAGTCAGTGAAGACGAAGATGATAGCGACTCTAATCCGTTTAATTTTTTAGGGCAACCAGTACACGACAGCGTACTTAATGTTAACCATGACTACCGTTATTTAAGAATGGGATATTATGTATCTGCGCATGCTGAAACCTTTGGAGTAGAGGTCACACCGAATTGTACCGAAATAATGGATGCATACAGGAACCCGCTTTTGATGGAAAAAGCGAAAAGAAATGGCCTTCGCACCAGTAATTACAGGCTTGTAACATATCTCAGGAGTGAAATTGACGCCCCGGTAGTAATGTTTGCCGTAAATCCTTTTACCAATAACTCAATGAAAGTGGTAGATTCAGGCTCAAAACTTCCCGGAATGATAAAGAGAATGAGTATGGGTGCAAGATTTCCTGTCTCGTTACATCCTCTTACAGGAGAAGTGGTGGAAATAATACAGATGTTCGGGGAATCAACCAGCGAGGAAACATCAGAATTTGCAAAAAAATTTTATGATGTATTCAATATCCCTATTTGTAAACTGGTTGTTCAGATAGACGATGGTGGTGTCATACTGAACCATTGCGAACCTGCAACAAAAAAAGAAGTGAAGTGGGATATTGTTCATGATAAAGTGCACGAGATAATCGGCGAAAGAACGATTGGAAGCCGATAAAAATTGATGCTACAGCATGAGAAGAGTATGGTATGAAAATAGCATGTTTTGTCGAAGGTTATAACTTTACTGATAAATCCGAACGCAGCGCCCTGAATAAATTCAAGTCCACCGCAGAATCGATGGGGCATGCATTTGAATTTATCTATAAAGACGATATTTCGAAAATCGCAGATTATGATGCCCTTTTCATCAGGGCGACCACTGATCCTGGTAATTCGGCGTACATCGTTTCAAGACTTGCCGAACAATCAGGATTGAAGGTCATCGATGACCCTCACTCTATCAGGACATGTTCGAACAAAGCAATACTCCATGACCTTTTCCAGAAAAATAATATACCTTCGCCAAAGTCCATTTTGTTTCAAGGCGATTATTCAAGGGAAAATCTTGATCTGATTTTCAAGACTCTTGGATTGCCAGTGATAATTAAAACACCATATACGCGTTTTTCATCCCATGTTGAAAAAGCCAGGGATGAAGCCGAGTTCATTAAAATCTCAAAACATTTACTGATAAAAGCTAAAGTTCTTGTACTCCAGGAATACATCCAGTCGGATTTTGACTGGCGTGTCGGGATACTCAGGAATGAAGTGATTTATTTATGCAAGTATTGCATGCCAAAAGGAGGCTGGAAGGTAAAATCAAAGATAAATGGGAGAAATGTGTGGGGAGATACTATTCCAATATCAAGGGATTCTATTTCACCGGAACTGAAGGAAATATCCATAACCCTGTCAAAATGTGTGGGCAATGGTCTTTATGGTCTTGACGTAAAAGAAACAAATGATGGATATAAGGTCATCGAGATAAACGATAATCCAAGCATATATGATGGATATGAGGATGTAGTGGACAAGGATATTTACGAAAAGATAATAAACGCACTGGTATAATAATTCCAAAATAACATGTTTATTTCCTCTTTTTTTTAAATATTCCATACTTATATCCTATTAATATTAATGCTGTGGCAGCCACAGCAGGAGCAGCATAGGTATATGCTGGAGTCAGAATCAAGGTCGAAGTGCTTTCTGGAGTAATGGCCGGAACAGAACCTCTCCAGATGTTAATTACTTTTTCTTCTGCGGTTGAACCCGGATAATTTCCGGAATCCGGCCACAGAAGAGTAACATTATTCCCACTTGCCAATAATCCTTCTCTAAATATTATGGCTTTGTAACTCTTCTGTTTTGCATAGGATAACTCCGAGAAAAACTGCTGGTTATAACAATCAGGACTACCATATCCTCCAGCAGGCAGTTTTATGCATGTTGGTTTATTTATAAGTCCACTGGACGATACATAAATCCACGCACCAACATCTATATTTGTAAAACGGGATTTCCAGGTATTTAACAAATTCTCGTACATGGTTTTTGCTTCACTGTCTGATAGGGTCTGATCAGATGTAGGCAATTGAAACTCGAAGGCGTTAAAAAGAGGAACATTGAGAGGATTTTTTCCATTTATGTAAGAAACATCAAGACCACCCGTTGATATGCCAGAATAACTATTGCTTGGATAATTGAATCCAAAATAGAAATTATCATATGATGATTGAGTTACTTTATATTGTCGAACAAGTTGATACATCTCAGTAAACCATTTGTTATTGAAAGCTAATCTGGTTGGACTATCCTGGCCATTTGGTTCTTCAATTTGAATACCATCCAGCTCAGGGTATGTTATTAGCATCCATTCTAAGTCTGACATGAATGCGATTTTGGCTTGTGGTTCGGTTTCAAATAGATTTTTCGACTTGGCATCTGATGCATATTTCTTCGGGTCAAAAACAAAGATAAACTTCATCCCAAGCTCATGTGACCTATCGATTGCTATTTTAAGATAGTCCGTTCCTCCATAATTACGGATCTGGTCTATAGAACGTGCATCCAGTCCATAGATTATGGCATCTGCGCCTTGTTTTTTCGAGTCGTTGATGCATCCCTGGATATATACCTTATCTGTAAAAGCACATCCGATTCCTTGTTTATAATGGTCGATTTTTGCAGCCTGTGTTGCCGGCATTGCCGGTATTAATAGTATTAATAACGCAAATATCACTACTATTATGCCATTTTTAAGTTTCATAATTTTCTTATAAGATGCAGCGCATCATCGCCATTCGTATAGTAATTGTATAGCTTTTTATCAACAATAAAACCCTTTGACTGATATAGATTCCGGGCGATCCGGTTATTGACCCCTACCTCAAGCGTGATTTTTTTATATCCTTTTTCTTTTAATATTTCAAAGGCAGTATCCATGAGCAACTTTGCTATCCCCTTGCGCCTGTGTTCTGGATGCACATTAAAAGAATATATCCTTGCATTTAAAATATGTTCTCTTAACAGGATTATAATCGATCCGATAATATTGCCATCAATTTCTGCGACCAATATTATCGATCTGGCTTTCTGCAGCAGGTATTTTAATTGCCTTCTATGAAATGTCTCTTCCTTGAAACATATATTTTCAAGATTCAAAAGGGCAGCAAGATCTTCCTTTGTTGCTAAACGGATATGTGCCTTCAAGGAACCGTCACGCGTGCCCTCACGCATTCCTGGACCTGTTTTACCACTTCAGGATAATCACCGAAGATGAAACCAAGGTCCACCGTACCCACTACATCAACTACCCCGATGGCAGCAATGCCATAGCCTTCTTTATTTCTAATCGGTACCACAATAACAGGAATCCCGGCGTATTTGCCGCTTGTGGGAATTGTACGCAATGTCTTGTTTTCTTTCAGGACTGCTTCAAGTACGGGACCTGAATAATTATTATCAAGAATCTTTCCTTTTTCGATCCTGACCCCTTTTTTATTCAGGCTTCTCATAGTAACCGGAAGCCCCAGAAGTTCATGTATTGCCAGTGCAAAGTGAGCAATATCTTCTGCACCTGAATCTGCTGATATCTGGATATTAGTATATTTCATATTTCATGTCACTCCCTTGATTTATAATCGGATCATCTTGCAACAAGGACGCTACATTGCGCATTCCTTACAACGTTTTCGGCTACGCTTCCCAGAAGTACTCTCTTTAATCCTTTTTTCCCTTCAGAGCCCATCACGATAGTATGGACGTTGAGGCTTTTTGCCACATTAAGAATCGTGTCAGCCGGACTTCCGAGTTTTAATATTTTTTGGACTTCTATGCCCATCTTTTTTCCATCTTCGGCCACTTCTTCCAGTACTTTTTCACCGAATTTTATCAATTCTGCCTGTTCAGATGTGGACGGGACATTCACCACATACAGGGCCGCCATTCGAATATTATATGATTTTGTGATTTTTAAAGCCGCTATCTCCGCTTTTTTTGCCGAATCTGAACCATCGGTCGCCAGAAGAACTTCAACTTTTACCATAAATGATTTTTTAGGCGTTAAACAATATTAAAGCTTACAGTACCATAAGGTTTTAATTGCTTCATCGCCTTACTAACCACTCATTACCTTGGAGATTATTTTATGCTAAAAGAAGCCGGGCAATATGATGCTAAATCACTTGAACAGAAAATCCATAAATTATGGGATGAAATTGATGCCTATTCCCGGGTGAGAGAACAAAGGATAGACGGGAAGAAATTCTTTTTCGTTGACGGCCCGCCTTATACTACAGGACGCATACATCTCGGGACTGCCTGGAATAAAATTATAAAGGACTCGATACTGCGTTATAAATCCATGAACGGTTTCCATGTTCTTGACCGGGCAGGATGGGATATGCATGGTCTTCCCATAGAAGTAAAAGTCGAAGGGGTTCTTGGATTCAAATCAAAAAAGGATATTGAAAAATACGGTGTGGAGAATTTCGTGGCAAAATGCAAGGAATTCGCGCTTTCACATCGTGATGAAATGACTCTCCAGTTCCAGAACCTGGGTGTCTGGCTTAACTGGAAAGACCCATACATGACGCTGCGCGATGAATATATTGAAGCTGCCTGGTGGACTCTTAAGAAAGCGCATGAAAAGAACCTTCTTGAAAGAGGTTTAAGGGTCGTAAACTGGTGTCCCAGGTGTGAAACTGCCATAGCTGACTCCGAGGTTGAATACTCGGATGTTTCAGACCCTTCGGTCTATATCAAGTTCCCTGTTGCCAGTGAGGAGAATACCTTCATAGTAATATGGACAACAACCCCCTGGACTATTCCTGCCAATATCGCTGTGGCGGTTCATCCTTCGTTTGAGTACGTAAAAGTAAGAGCGACCAGGAACGAAAAGGAAGAGATCCTGATAATGGCAAAAGAACTTCTGAAAAATGTCCTGAAACAGGGAAGATACCAGAAATCTGAGGTTCTTGAAACTATTCTGGGTGAAGATCTTAAGATCGAATATAAAGCTCCTCTTGGGCATAAAGTGCCAAAACAGAACACGTTCCCCCATAATGTTTATATGGCTGACTTTGTTACTGCTGAAAACACAGGTTGCGTCCACATCGCGCCGGGTCACGGTATTGACGACTTTGAACTTGGAATGAAACACAAGCTCCCCATTTTTTGTCCTGTCGGGCCTGATGGAAAATATACTGAGGAAGCGGGCGAATATAAAGGGATGCATGTCAGGGAAGCTAATAAAGTAGTTCTTGATGACCTTTCTGAAAAAGATCTCCTGCTTGCAAGCGGAAAAATCTTGCACAGGTATGGTCATTGCTGGAGATGCAAGACCCCGATAATATATCTTGCCACAGAGCAGTGGTTCCTGAGAGTTACTGACCTGAAGGAAAAAATGCTTGATGAGATAAAGAAAGTAAAATGGTACCCTGATTGGGCAGGTTCAGCCCGTTTTGCCGACTGGGTAAAAGGGTCGCGCGACTGGTGCATCTCCCGCCAGAGATACTGGGGTATCCCGATCCCGGTATGGATATGCGATTTTTGCGGCGAGACAGAAGTAATGGGGACCATGGAAGAGTTAAAGAGCAGGTCGGGTGTGAAAAATCTCACGGATCTCCACCGGCCCTATGTAGACAATATCCATATCAAGTGCAGTAAATGCGAAAAGAGAATGACCCGCGTTCCTGACGTATTTGATGTATGGTTTGATTCAGCAGTGGCATCATGGGCAACATTGAATTTCCCGCGCGATGAGAAAACGTATAAGGAATGGTGGCCTGCCGATTTTATTACCGAGGGCCATGACCAGACCCGCGGCTGGTTCTATTCCCAGATGGGAGCAAGCATGGTCTCATTCGGGAAAGCTCCTTATAAAAGCGTCCTGATGCATGGTTTTACCCTGGACACGGAAGGAAAGAAGATGTCAAAGAGCCTTGGCAATGTGGTTTCTCCTGATGATGTTATTAACAAATATGGGGCAGAATCTCTTCGCTTGTACGTGCTTTCGCAAAATGCGCCCTGGGATGACCTGAAATTCATATGGGAAGAAGTCGGAACTATTAACAGGATGCTCAACATCCTGTGGAATGTTTATCGGTTCCCGCTGCCCTATATGATCCTTGATAATTTCAATCCCGTGGACGTTAAAGAGCGTCTTGCCGCGCTGCCGCTCAGGGTTGAGGACAGGTGGATCCTTTCAAGAGTACAGAGCCTGATCAAGAAGATTGAAACTGCAATGTCAGAGTACAATCTTCATAAAGCCACGCGGCCAATATCGGAATTCATTCTTGAAGACCTCTCGCGCTGGTATATCCAGCTTATAAGGCCAAGGACATGGACTGAAGCGAATGATCCTGACAAACTTGCAGCATATTATACTTTATACGAAGTTCTTGTCACCCTGACAAAAGTGCTGGCTCCGTTTGCACCTCATATATCTGAGGAAATGTATGGGAACCTCGTGCGAAATATCCATCCTGATGCGCCTGAAAGCGTTCACATGTGCGATTGGCAGGGGCCGGATGAGAAATTTATTGATATTGAACTTGAAAAGAGGATGGATATCATAAGGGAGATAGTGGAAGCATCCTCGAATGCACGGCAGAAACTCAAACGCAAATTGAGATGGCCTGTTAAAAGAATTGTAGTAGCGCCAAAGAATGAAATCGTAAATGAAGCTGTTCTGGGCCTTGAAACCGTACTGAAAGAACAGACAAATGCCAAGGAGATCGTCTTATTGAAGACCGGTGAAACTTTCAATGAGCTTGGCGTTGAAGTCCTTCCCAATCATGCAGTTCTTGGTCCTGCTTTTAAGAAAGACGCAGGAAAAGTCATTGCCGAACTAAAAACAGCAGATGGCAGGGCAATAAAAAGATCCATTGTGGGAACCGGAAGTTTCGAATTGAAGGCCGGGACCATCACCGCCGAGATGGTTACTTTTAAGGATTTGATCCCGCCTGCCATTGCAGCAGCGGGATTCTCAGCAGGCGACGTATATGTGGACACCGAACTTACCCGGGAAATTGAATCCGAAGGTTATTCACGCGAAGTCATTCGCAGGATTCAGGATATGCGAAAGGAGCTTGATCTTGCAGTAGAAGAAGAAATAAGGGCAGCAGTGGAGATCAAGGATGAAAGGGTTGCTATACTTGTTCTTGAAATGAAAGATTTCATAGCTGGTGAGGTACGTGCAAAATCACTGGCGATAGGCCCTGAGGTTGATGTAGAGGGTGAGCTTGTGAAGGACTGGGATGTAGAGGATGTTAAGATGAGGGTGGGGATAGGGAGGAGGAAGTAGGGGAATGATGACTGATATTGTGATAGACCTCAAAAATAGATTCTCGGTAATTTCCAACAGGCTCGAACTTCTAAAACTGGAGGGAGAAATCAAGGAGTTTATGAAATCTGACGCTTTCAAGATTCTATCAGATAAGAAAATGGAGGCACTTGATGACCTTCTTATTGATGTGATTAACAAAAAGGAGTATCTTCAAACTGGTTTAGACCCCTGGAGGATGAAACGGTGGTTAAATGATACTAAATGGAGAAATCACGAATAACTTCAACTTCGCCATTCTGACCAGGCGGCACAGGGAACAGCTTTGCGCCATTCTACCGCACAGCTATGCCTCGACTGTATTGTCGATATAAAAATATTTATACCAAATTACCATAATGGTATAATATGGAAATTGTGAGCATCGACAAGGCTGGCAGGATCGTTATTCCGGGTATCCTTAGAAAGAAGCTAAAGCTGAATGAGAGTTTTAAACTGCTCATAGCAGATGTTAAGAATGACCTCCTGATTATAAAAAAGGTAAATATCGAAGAACTGGCGGAGCAGCTTGAGAAAGACTTTAAGAAAATTAACGTCGATGCAGTAGTCGGCAAGGTGCGTAGTGACATCAAAGAAAAAATTAGGAAAAAACATCCGTCGATTTTTGGTTGACACAAATTTGTTTATCGCAGCCATCAAAAATCCCAAAAAAGAAACTAACTCACTGAGGCTACTTTTGGAATTGATTGATGGTAAGTACAGAGAACATCAGGCTTGAAAACTACTCTTCTTCGTATTTGAATAACTCTTCTATTGTCACATTAAATAATTTTGCCAGTTTGAAGGCAAGACTTAAAGATGGGTCATATTTTTTTAGTTCAATGGCATTTATCGTCTGCCTGGTAACACCCACTTTTTTTGCAAGATCATCTTGAGTCATATCATGAATTGCCCTTTGTACTTTAAGAGTATTTCTCATGCGCTATCGCCTACATCCTGCTTTTGTAATATGCAAAGAGGAACTGCTGGCATATCATCATGATAGCAGCGAGATATCCAAACATGCTGCCTGCACCTTCGGATGTCAACGGTCTTATAAAAGGATAGTAGTAGTTGATAAAAAATAGCGATCCAAACCTTAAAGCAAACATTCTAAAGGTTGCGTCACCTGCCTTTAGCCATATCATCTGTATTCTTTCATCTGCCAATTATGTGTTTTTTCGTAATAATTTTCTGTCAAGTTATATCATCTTTATGTAATGTATATTGTACATTAAGTATATATATTTAATCTTTTTGTCTATAAGGTACTGTTAAATCTACAGATATTTGACGAAAAAAGCTATTTTAAGATGCCAGCAACCCAGAACAGTTGCTTAAGAAATAATTCCAGATTCACACAATTTTCACAAATCCATTTATAAACTCATTAAAAGATAACAGGAACTTAAGAATCAATAAAAAATTCAACAATTAATGAGGTAGTGAGTTTTGAAACATGCGTTAAAACTGTTTGCAATAATAGTGTTAGTTTTCTTGATAGGGTTTTTTCTTGAGGAAACCATTGATTCTTCAGAATCGGATAACATAAAATCACTGGAAGAACCCCTGGAGATAATTTCTGAGTTATTTTCCGTATTTGTGGCAATCTCTGTTTTTGGCATAACGTGGTATGCATATAATAAAAGCCAGGATAATCATTCTCTTTTACTTGGCGCTACTTTTCTTATTACCGGGATCTTAATCCTGTTTCATCTACTTTCCTATCCTTTTATGCCTGATTTCATCAATCCCAATTCATCCCATAAAGCAGGGATTTTCTTTATTGAATCCCGACTCATCCTGGCCATTTTACTTCTTTTTAGTGCATATATATATGATCATTCACTTCCTGGATTGATTAACAAAAATATAATGATCTTGTTTATAATAGCAATATTATCAATCTTAGCGGCACCTGTTTTCTTTCATGAGGATTTAATCTTAGCGGCACCTGTTTTCTTTCATGAGGATTTAATCTTTGCAGCATATAAACTTGATAGTTATTCCACTATAACTATATTATTATCCGTAATTACAATTATTACTTTAGTCACTTGCTATCTTTATATAAAAAGAGCTAGAGAAACAAATCAGAAAAATTTTCTAAATTTAACAAATGGTTCTATCATAATACTTTTCAGTAATCTGGTTTACTTTGATTATGAATTCTCAGGGCATTTTCTAATAATTACCGGATTTTTTTATTTTTATCTTGACTTATATAAATCATCTGTAGAACTACCATACGAAAAACTGGCTATGGCAGAAGAAAAAGCCAAAACAGAGAGTATTATTGCTGCACTTGGAGATGCGATCAGTATCCAGGATACTGATTTTAAGGTGTTATACCAGAATAAGATACATCAGGATGTTACAGGAGACCAAAAGGGCAAATATTGTTACAGGGAATATGAACACAAAGGTCACATTTGTGAGGGTTGCCCGGTGAATATGACATTTATGGATGGTAAAATCCATATTGAAGAAAGGTCTGTGATCAAGGATGGACAGAAATTATTTTATGAAATAACATCCTCCCCCTTAAAGGATTCAACAGATAATATTATTGCAGGTATTGAAATTGCAAGGGACATCACAAAGCGCAAGCAGACAGAAGAAGCATTAAACAAAAGCCGCAACCTGCTGGATACTATAAAAAACGTCCAGGATAATTTTATTGTTGATTCAGATATAAAAATTACACTTAATGACATTTTAAGCAATGTTCTTTCATTGACCCAAAGTGAATACGGTTTCATCGGTGAGATCCTCTATACTGCAAAAGATGATCCATTTTTAAAAATCCATGCATTCACAAACATTGCATGGAATAAAGAGAATCAAGATTTCTATGAAAAGAATGCTCCGCAAGGAATTGAGTTCTATGATCTTAAAACGCTATTCGGTTCAGTAATAACAGATGGAAAACCGGTAATTGCCAATGACCTTTCAACAGATTCCAGGCGAGGAGGTCTACCTGAAGGGCATCCACAGATTTATAAATTCTTAGGTATACCGTTTTATCATGGAGGGAAACTTAATGGCATGATTGGTGTTGCTAATTGCCCTGAGGATTATAATGAAGATATTATAGAGTATCTGAAGCCTTTTTTGACTACATGTGCAAATATTATAGAAGCTTACAGGATCGATCAACGCCGCAAGCTGGCAGAAAAACAAATTGAAGTCTCCCTGAAAGAAAAAGAAACACTTCTTAAAGAAATCCATCATCGCGTCAAGAACAACATGCAAATTGTTTCCAGTCTTCTTGAACATCAAACCCATTATATCAAAGATAAAAATGTGATCGATATTTTTACAGAAAGCCAGAACAGGATAGCATCGATGTCTCTTGTCCATGAAAAACTCTATCAATCCAGAGATCTGGCAAAAATAGACTTCAAAGATTATATAAATGATCTGACGGCTAACCTTTTTCAGTCTTATAATTCCAATTCTGGAAAAATAACATTGGATATGAACATTGAAAATATTCAAATGGATATTGATTTTGCCATTCCTTGCGGACTGATAATCAATGAACTGGTCACAAATTCTTTAAAATATGCATTTCCAGAAGATATAAAAGGCGAAATCGGGATAGTATTACATAAAACGGATAAAGAAATGTTCGAACTTGTGATCGGAGATAATGGCATTGGTCTGCCGAAAGATCTGGATTTTAGAAAAACCGAATCATTGGGTTTACACCTTGTCACTATACTGACAGAAAACCAGCTACATGGTGAAATCAACCTGATTCGAAATCATGGAACAGAATTTCAAATTAAGTTCAGAGGGACATCATAATACATGGTAATATGGATGGGGAGACCGCATCACAAATGCATTCCCTTTAATTGAAATCATCATCCGTGGGGAGTTAATTATTTATAGTACATTATCATCATTACGATTATTATATAATTGAATGGAATTCCATGCTCATGATTATGTCAATTAACAGAAACATCGCAGGCGATAGAAAATAGAGGTAGAAACTTTGAAAAAAAAAGTAACCCTGTTACTGGCTGGCATGATTTTGATAACAATATTTTCTGGCTGCATGACAACTGGAAGTTCCACAAAAGATGTCAAAGCCGATGAAGCGTCCACAAAAACTTTTGAAGGTAAAAAAATTCTTTACATAGATTCCTATAATACAGGTTATGAATGGAGCGATGGTGAGACAAAAGGTATTGAGAACATACTTAATAATACAGGCATTGAACTTAAAATCTTCAGGATGGATACCAAGAGAAACGATTCTGAAGATTTCGGGAAACAGGAAGGGATAAAAGCAAAATCTGTTATTGAAGATTTTCAGCCTGACGTTGTTATTACTTGCGATGATCCTGCTTTCAAATATGTGATAATGCCTTATTACAGGGATGCAGCCCTGCCTGTTGTTTTCTGTGGTATAAACTGGGATGTTTCTATTTATGGTGCACCATACGAAAATACTGCCGGAATGATAGAAGTAAGTCTAACCCCGCAGCTAATCTCTTATTTGAAGGAATATTCAAAGGGTGATAGGATCGGGTTTATTGCAGGAAATACTACTACTGACCGGAAGAATGCAGAATATTATACGAAATTATATAATATTAATTTCACCAGGAAATATCATGTTACGACGTTTGAAGAATGGAAAAGGGATTTCCTGAAGCTTCAGGAAGAAGTTGATATCGTTATACTTGAAAATAACGCCGGGATAACAGACTGGGACAATAATGAAGCTCAGGCCTTTGTTCTGGAAAATACAAAAATCCCTGCTGGTGCAACTCTGGACTGGATGCCACCCTATTCGTTAATAGGTATGACAAAAATAGCTGAGGAACAGGGAGAATGGTCAGCAATGGCAGCTTTGCGTATTCTTAACGGTACCCGCCCATCGGATATCCCGATAGTTACAAACAAGAAAGGCAGACTTTATCTGAACCTGAAGATTGCAGAAAAGTTAGGTGTAATTATCAATCCGGAGATACTTAAAAACGCTGAAATTATTCACTAATTCGAAAAACATGTCTAAAAAAATACTCAAATTATCTATTGGAAATAAAATTTTACTTGGTTTCTCAATTTTTATTGGTATTTATCTGGGTATGACACTGATAAGTTATCAGGAAATGGAGGAAATAAGTATCCTTGCAGACCGGGCAGTGCCATTAAATTCCCAGATCAATTCACTGCAAGAATTCTCTATTTCCATGGAAACCCTGGAAAGGGACCTGGACAGGTATTTTGTAATTAATGATGAAGATAGTCAGGACAAGGCCAATAAAGATTTCCAGAAAATGAATTTAATTATTGAGTCTTTAAAAAAAAATTCCAGTAATAATAATTCAATAAATAGTTTTCAGGATATGAAAATGATATTGAATGAAATTAACATGAATTTTAACAATATAGTGGCCTTAAAAAATAATCCTGCAAATTCAAGAGAAATCAATGAAAGAAGAATTATAATTTATCAACTGATAGATAAAAACAGAAAGAAGAATAGCGAACTGTTGTTAAAAACTACGAATGATAAAGAGGATAATTTTCATGAACAGCAGAGGCTTATTTATGAAAGTATTAAAATATTTTTAATTCTTAACGTCTTTATCCTGATGCTTGGAATATTCCTCTCTTACTTTACTTTAAGATCCATTTCCCGGCCAATAGACAAACTAAAGGACGCCACCAATGAAATCGGTAAGGGGCGCTTAAATGTAAATATCCCGATCCAATCGAATGATGAAGTAGGGCAACTGGCCTCTGCCCTCAATAAAATGGCCAAAGAGCTGCAAAAAACAACTGTTTCAAACGAATATGTGGAGAATATTATCAGAAGCATGTTCGACTCACTGGTAGTCGCCACGACTGATGGTAATATCAAGACAGTGAATAAAGCCGTATGTGAATTGCTGGGATATGGATCAGAAGAGCTTGTGGGACAGCCTGTTGATAAGCTATTTTCTCATGAAAATACGCAATCCAGCAGTCCATGGCTGGATGAATTATTCAAAAAAGGTATCATTAATTTAGAAGAAACCTGCCTTGCAAAAGATGGAAGAAAAATACCCGTATTATTATCGATATCAAGCATGCGCGGAAATGAAGGAAACATACTTGGGATCGTATATGTAGCTAAGGATATTACTGATCGTAAGCAGATGGAGGATACACTGCGTCGCAAGGAAGAACTTTTCCGCTCATTCATCGAAAACGCCCTGGATACTATTACAATTCTTAATAGAGATGGAACAATAGGCTACCAGAGTCCCTCTGTCGAACGGGTGCTCGGATATAAAGCTGAAGAGTTGATTGGCAAAATAGCATTTGAATTCATACACCCGGAAGATTTGCATCGTTCCATGAGCTCTTTTAATCAAGTAATTGGAAATCCGGGTTCTGCCCAGTCAATTGAGTTTCGTTTCAAACATAAAGACGGTTCATGGCGCGTTCTTGAAGCAGTAGGCAAAACGATGGATGATAAGGCCGGATTAATCAATACTAATGTCCAGGTCATAATTAATTCCCGCGACATAACAGACCGTAAGCATATGGAGGAGGCACTGCAAATAAGTGAAAAGAAATACTCAACACTTGTGGAAAAAGGAAATGATGGAATTGTTATTATCCAGAATGGTTTTCTGGAATTTATAAATTCAAAGATGTCTGAAATCGCGGGATACCCCATAAAGGAGGTAATTGGAAAATCATTCATTAACTTCGTATCTGCGGAATTTAAAGAAGTAGTAATTAACAACTATAAAAAGAGATTAGCAGGAGAGGAAATCCCGAATAGATATGAAATAGCAATCATTTCAAAAGAAGGCAAAAATATACCTGTTGAAATAAATGCTTCTTTGATTGATTATAAAGGTAAACGGGCGGAGATGGCGATAATCAGGGACATAACCGACCGTAAGCATGCGGAAGAGGCGCTAAGGGAATCTGAAGAAAAATATCGTGTTTTGATGAACGATGCCAGTGATGCGATTATATTGGTAGATACCAGAGAAAACATTGTAGATGCGAATAAAAAGGCTGAGCAACTTACAGGCTACAATAAAAATGAGCTTTTAACAATGAAAATCTTTCAGCTTCATCCGGAAGAGGAGCGTGAAAGAATCAGGGTTTCATTTAAAGAAGGAATACAAAAAGAGCCAGCGGTTTTAAATGATCTGCCGATACTGAGAAAAGACGGCAAGATGGTCCCGGTAGATATAACCGGAAATAATGTTGTATTTGCGGGTAAGCAAATGGGATTGGTAGTATTCAGGGATATCACTGAGCGCAAGCTTGCTGAGGATAAGATTAAGACATCCCTCCAGGAAAAAGAAACGCTTCTGAAAGAAATCCACCATCGTGTCAAGAACAATTTGCAGATTGTTTCCAGTCTTCTGGATCATCAGACCCAGTATATTAAAGATAAAAATGTGATCGATATTTTTACAGAAAGCCAGAACAGGATCTCGTCGATGTCTCTTATCCATGAAAAACTTTACCGGTCAAAAGACCTGGCAAAAATCGACTTCAATGATTACATCAACGATCTGGTGGCTAACCTTTTCCAGTCTTATAATTCCAATTCGGGAAATATGAAGCTCAACATGAATATCCAGAACGTTCGACTGGATATTGATTTTGCTATTCCGTGCGGATTGATAATCAATGAACTGGTCACTAATTCCTTGAAATACGCTTTTCCAGAGGGAAGAAAAGGTGAAATCAAGATCGCTTTTTTCGAAACTGGTGAAAATATGCTTGAACTTGTGATCGGGGATAATGGCATTGGCATATCTAAAGATCTGGATTTTAGAAAAACCGAATCATTAGGTTTACATCTGGTCACGATACTGGCAGAAAACCAGCTTCATGGCGAGATATATTTAAATCGAAATCACGGAACAGAATTTCATATTAAATTCAATAATAAACATTGATCATATCGCATACTTTACAGCCTCTTCAATAGTCCTGACCTCCATCACTTCTATCCCTATATCCCCTGCCTCTCCCTTTTGACCGGGCGGCACAAGGAACAGCTTTACGCCATTCTCACGCGCAGCAATGCCTTTTGCCCTTGGCGCACCGATCTGTCCTATTGAATGGTCTTCTCTTATCGTTCCTGTCATAAGCACATCTTCTCGCGGCTGTATTCCCTTCATTGCCGCAATGGCTGCTATTGTAATAGCTCCGCCTGCGCTGCCCCCTGAAATACTCAACTTCCCATCCTGGATGGGTGCTTTGATATTTATAAGGATATCTTTATCGGTAAGGCTTGTCCTTGTCGCTTCCCGGGCTACTTTTATTGCGGTCTGGGCGGATGATTGCATTGATTCATCAACAAGAATATTGGCGACGTCAAGAAACAACTTTCCATTACCATCTTTAATTATGACTTCAAGAGGTATCACATGCCCGATATCATTATCATCGACACCAAGCACTGCGTAGTCACTTTTGGTGACCATCGTAAGATTTACGATCTCTCCTTCCAGCTTCTGGCGTGTTTGAGTTTCGTTCCTCAGGAGCATTTCTGTCCTGGATAGATCTTCCTTCAGGTCTGAGATGTTAGATTCAAGTTGTGAAATTTGTTGTTTTTGCGATGTTACCTCAACGGATAAAGCTGCGATAGATGTATCTTTTTGTTTTATTTCTTCAAGACTTACGAATAAAAACACAGATGATCCGATCAATAATATTGAGAGGATGAAAATAATTATTTTGTATGTTCTGCTGTTTTCTGGCATAAGTCAATTAAATATATCTGTTATTCAACTATTATTTTCCCATGAGGCATGGCCGGATGATTGGAGGAATTATATTCAAAAATCCCGGTTTTATTGAACGTATGGTTCCACGAATCATTTTTATTAAGAACTGGCGATTGTACATTATCCACATTCACTATATACGAAGCGCTATCAGCATTCGTCCATTTTATTGTCGTCCCGTTTACAATTTTTAATTCAAGAGGATTGAACATGCTTCCTTTTATTTTAACATAAACTGTCCGCGGTTCAGGAACTGGAAATCCCGGAGTTGGAGTGACGGCTGGTGTTTTTATTACTGTCTGGTTCGCACCGGTCATGAGGTCGGCATTATCATCAATACAACCCGATATGGCAATGATCAATAACGTAAGGATACATCGTTTATCCATTGCTATGATCATAGTGGTCATCCATATTCAACTTATCGAAAAACCTGAGATTCACATCTCCAATGACACCGCATTCCATTGCATATTTAAAAAAGAGCTTGAGGCTTTCCACAGTCTCTTCATCGAAATCATAATTCAACGTGTGAAGATATTCCCGCATGAAATTGCAATCGATATTTTTCTGCCGCCCTATCTGGCTGGCTATTCCGTTAATATTTTTATACCCGAAATCCTTTGATCTGAGGAGGATATCATGGACATATTTTACTTTTCCAGGGTATTTTCGTGCAAAATCTCCCCTCACTACCCAGAGTGCATAGACCATTTTCTTCCCTGTAAGTTTTTTCCACTCATTCCCCAGGTCAGCGATTATACGGTATTTTCCAATAGCATGAATGGCGCTATCGCCGATCAAAAGAGCAGCATCCCCCTGTTTTAGCATCTTTTCAATATCAGTCCCATTGCATTGCCTGATTTTTACATTTACTCCCTTTAACCACAAAATAATTTTAACAAGAGTAGCCGAACTGGCAGTAGTTTCAGGTATGCACAATGTTTTTCCTTCAAAACCGGATATTTCAATTTCCCCATTTGAGCATATCAGGACGCTCTTTGTAAAGTCGTTTGAAGTAATGGAAAGTCCAGGTAATATAAGAAGGTCATCCTGTTTTGCATACATGATCGATGATATCGGGCTTATATCAAGCTCACCGGCATCCAGTCTTCGTGCAAGTTCAACAGGATGCGCTTCGATAATGTCAATATCATCTGTTCTTATCTTTCCGTGTTCTATTGCGTAATAGGGAAAATCACAATTAGCAAAGGCAATTTTACCAAGATGAACCATATTTGTCATATTCAGAATAGCAGTGTACGCTTATTATTTTATTGGATGATTTCTAAATATGGTATTCACCCAGCGATTTTATTGATATTTCGCCCCTGTTCATTGCTTCAATAGCATCAGCAGCAGCAAGCGCAGCCTGGATAGTTGTGATATAAGGCACATTGAAATCAACGGCTGCACGCCTGATCTGGAAACCATCCTTAACAGCCTGCTTGCTCGTGGGAGTATTAATAATCAGGTCCACTTTCCTGTTATGAATAAGTTCTACCACGTTCGGTAAGCCTTCGCTGACCTTTTTTATGACCTCTATCTTAATCCCCTTTTGCGCAAGAAATTGCGCTGTTCCCCGGGTACCAAGAATATGAAGTCCAGCTTCCTGCATTTTCCTTGCCACGCCGACTATTTGCACTTTATCAGTATCACGGATCGACAGGAAAACAGTACCTGACATGGGAAGTTTATTATCTGCTGCCCACTCGGCCTTGAAGAACGCTTTTCCGAAATCGTAGTCTATACCCATCACTTCCCCTGTGCTTTTCATCTCAGGTCCAAGCAGCGGATCAGCCCCGGGTAATTTATCAAATGGTAAAAGGACTTCTTTTACGGAAACATGTTTCGGAGTAATATCGCCTGTAATCCCAAGCTCTTTCAGTGTATGCCCTGCCATGACCCTTGCAGCGATTTTAGCAAGCGGAACTCCCGTAGCCTTGCTCACAAAAGGGATTGTGCGGCTTGACCTGGGATTGGCTTCAAGAACATACACGATCCCGTTTTTCGTTGCCATCTGGATATTGATTATTCCAACGACACGTAAAGCCATAGCGATCTTTTTGACATAATCGCGAACAATAGCGAGAATTTCCGGTTTGAGGGACTGGGGAGGAATAACACAGGCTGAATCCCCGGAATGAATTCCTGCTTCTTCAATATGTTCCATTATTGCGCCGATCAGCACGTCCCTGCCATCACAAATAGCATCCACATCAATCTCCACAGCATTGTCAAGAAAATCATCGATAAGCACCGGATGCTCATTCGAGACCTTTACGGCTTCTTTCAGGTAGCGGTCAAGGTCGCGTTCATCATATACGATTTCCATGGCCCGTCCGCCAAGAACGTATGATGGCCGCACAAGTACCGGATATCCGATCCTTTTGGCTTCATTGAAAGCTTCGATATAATTTGTGGCGCATCCTGCTTCGGGCTGGAATATTCCCAGTTTTTTCATCATTGCATTAAAACGTCCCCTGTCCTCTGCGATATCCATATCATCAGGCGTGGTCCCCAAGATGACGGTTTTAAGGTCAGTTCTCCTGTCAAGTTCTTTCTTAAGGGGTATGGCCAGGTTCACAGATGTCTGCCCCCCGAACTGAACCATTACGCCATATGGACGCTCCCTGTCAATCACGTTCATGACATCTTCAAGCGTCAGCGGCTCAAAAAATAATTTGTCTGATGTATCGTAATCCGTAGAAACTGTTTCAGGATTATTGTTCAAAATATGGGTCTCTATACCCATCTCGCGAAGCGCCGTTACCGCATGAACAGTACAGTAATCAAACTCAATGCCCTGCCCGATACGGATCGGGCCTGAGCCAATGATCAGGACTTTTTTCTTATTCGAAGGTATGTCTTCGCATTGTTCTTCATAGGTCGAATAATAATATGGCGTTGCCGCTTCAAATTCCGCGGCGCATGTATCAACCATCTTTAAGGTCGGAATGATACCATTATGCCTTCGCATGTCGTTTATCTCTTCGCGGGTCTTTCCTGTCAAAAATGCTATTCTTTCATCACTCAGGCCCATGCGTTTGGCTTTCCTGAGATTTTCCGGGGATAGGCCGGCTTTTACCGTATCCTCTATATCAATGATATTGCGGATCTTTCTGATAAAGAAGGGATCA
Organism: Candidatus Methanoperedens sp.; assembly: GCA_012026795.1. NCBI lineage: Archaea > Methanobacteriati > Methanobacteriota > Methanomicrobia > Methanosarcinales > Candidatus Methanoperedentaceae > Candidatus Methanoperedens > Candidatus Methanoperedens sp. The sequence continues at coordinate 58,786 of VEPM01000009.1, read as the reverse complement.
ATATTGGTAATTCTCGAAATTTCATCAGCCGGTATCCCATCACGCAATGCCTGGTAAATGACGAACATGCGCTCATGGTTGGGATGGCGCAAGATATCAAGGATTTCATCCTTGCTCCATTCCTTAAAGCCAAAGTGCATATCCACTTCAAGTGAGCGTATAGCTTTCTGTAGCGACTCTTCAATATTGCGCCCTATCGCCATCACTTCTCCCGTGCTTTTCATTGCAGTGGTAAGATGCTTGTCTGCTGTTACGAATTTGTCAAATGGCCAGCGGGGTATCTTGACTACAGTATAGTCAATAGTGGGTTCAAAGGAAGCCGGCGTTTTCTTGGTAATATTGTTAGTGATTTCATCAAGTGTCATACCGATAGCGATCTTTGCAGTTACGCGGGCTATCGGGTAACCCGTTGCTTTGGAGGCAAGGGCGGATGAGCGCGAAACACGCGGATTGACTTCCACGATCCTGACCTCATTATCGCGTACAGCGAACTGGATATTGCATCCGCCTTCTATACCAAGCGCCCTTATGATCTTGATTGATGTACTTCGCAGTTTCTGGTGATCGGCGTCAGATAGTGTCTGGGAAGGCGTTACTACGATCGATTCACCCGTATGTATCCCCATGGGATCAATGTTTTCCATATTGCATATCACAATACAGGTATCATTCTTGTCGCGCATGACCTCATACTCGAATTCCTTCCAGCCCATAATGCTCTCTTCGATCAGTACCTGGCTTATCCGTGACCTTTTAAGCCCCCGCTCTGTTATTTCAAGAAGCTCTTCTTTTGTATAGGCTATGCCCCCTCCCGCCCCGCCAAGGGTATATGCGGGACGGATAATGAGCGGAAGACCAAGTTCCTGGATTAGCGCCTCAGCTTCCTCAAGTGTGTTCACAGCTTTTGAGCGCGGGACTTTTTCACCGATACTTATCATTTTTCTCTTGAAGAGATCCCTGTCTTCCGAGTCCTTGATCGCCTGCAATGATGTGCCAAGAAGTTCCACGCCGAATTTTTCAAGCACTCCCAGTTCTGCAAGTTCAGTAGTCAGATTAAGACCTGTCTGCCCGCCAATACCCGCAATAATACCATCAGGACGTTCTTTTTCAATGATCTTTGCCACGATCTGAGGTTCAAGCGGCTCGATGTAAACCGCATCTGCCATATCGGTATCTGTCATGATGGTCGCAGGATTGCTATTGACAAGGACAACTTTTATTCCCTCTTCCCGAAGAGAGCGGCATGCCTGGCTGCCTGAAAAATCAAATTCTGCACCCTGTCCTATCATTATAGGGCCTGAACCTATAAGCAGTACTTTTTTGATATCGGATCTTTTTGGCATTGTACCTCTGTTTTTTGTTTTTCAGGTTTAATGGCAAGATGTGTTATTAATTCTATCCATCACAAAGAGACAATCCCTCAATCCCTTCAAAATGTGCTTTATTATTAGTTAGAAGCTTACATCCGTTCTGCAAGGCAATTGAAGCTATCAGCAGGTCCCTGATCTCAATCATTTTTCCCTTAGCCCTTCTTTGTGCGAAAATTCTGCCGGCCGTCTCCATACTCTCCTCCTGCGTGTGGAGCAGAATCATGGTTTTAAGGAGAACCTTAGTTGATGCGATATTCCTCTCCTTATCCCTGGAATTGTAGGCTCCGAAGTACAACTCGAAGGCGTTTATATCCGTGGTAGCAAGTTCTTCGTTTATCTCAAGCCCTTTTATCTTTCTGACCGCATATTCCTTATTCCTGAGAAGGTCGATCAGCATATCGGTATCTATTACAATTCCCATCTTTTCCAGCTTTCCTTTAATTCCTTTTTGATTTCTTCAACTTCATTTTCATCCATTTTCCAGCCGCCAGCTAACATACTTGGCTTATTCTTTCTGCATTTGAGCAAATATCTCAATGCTTCATCAATGGATACCGGTCTTTTGAGTTCTTTCATCAAGTCACTTATTAAGACGTTTATGTTTTCGTATGTTTCATCCCTGATTTTTATTGTTTTATATGGCACATTTACCACCTTATCTACATTGTGACCTATTTATATATAGTTACTGTTTGTGGGCTGGAGCACATATGATTCCAAGTTCCACACTCATCACTTTCTCTCCAGCCCTGAAACCTCACGGGCTGCAATCTGTTCATGCGCCAGACTGATCGCTTCATGCAGTTTTGCTTCAAGAAGCGGGCGCGGCGGGAGTTCGGTAAGATACTCGGCAACCCTTATCCCACTTGTCTCAAGCTGCAATAGTTCAACATGCTCTGCCGTCTTCTCCGCGCATAATATCAAACCCAGCGGGCTTTCTTCACCATCGCGCTTCTCATATTTTTCCAGCCAGCGAAGATATAGCTCCATCTGCCCCTTATCCTGCGCCTGGAATTTTCCAAGTTTCAGTTCAATCGCTACCAGACGGCGCATATTGCGGTGATAAAATAGCAGGTCAAGAAAATCAAGAAAATAGGGGTCGCGAAACACAAGATCAGGAGTCATGCGATCTTCATCGCGCAGTGCGGCAAGCTCCTGTGTGATGAGTTTCTCTGACTTTTTTGTTAGGGCTGTACGCTCATAAAGCATACCCTCGATTTTGGCATGCAGGGTACGGGTGCTCCAGTGTTCGATCCTGCACATTTCTGCATAGAAATCACGTTTAAGCGGGTCATCAAGAGCAATTATCTGCACGAAATGGCTCCAGCCTAATTGTCCAGTCAATGTCTGGACAATTTTCAGGTCGCTGAAAACCTCTGCAAACCGGATCATATGAAATATGTTAGTTCTACTATAACCTCGTCCATATTCCAATATCAATTTTCCAGACAGTGTCTGGACAATCTGTTTCCCATAATCAGCGCGTTCCATTCCGAGAATATCTTTTCGGATGCGGTCTCCTATATGCCAATAGAGCAGCACCATTTCTGCATTAGCTGTCGTGGAAACACGCCTGCGCGCAGCTTCTATAAGAGAACAGATATCGCTTAAGAGGGCCGTCGTTTCTGGTATTATAAGCATATCTTGGGTATTTGTGATAGCCACAATATTCGTCTTTTCAGGTCGTTTCTTCATCTAACCACGTCCTTTAACAACTCCTTTTGATTTTTCACAATCTTTGTTGTGATATTTATTCTAATTTCAGGTCTCTTTTTAAGGAGAATATAACCATTCGGCGCAGTATATCGTTTATCATTTGAAATCAAACTGTTGATCTTATTTGCAAGTTCATCTCCCTGAAGACAATATTCCTCATCAACAACACCCGTGATTGAGCAAATAATCGCATCAAGTTCATCGTCATTAAGTGTTATGTTTTGTTCTGAAGTTAATTTTAAGTATCGAGAAATTTGGGCTATTTTTCCACCCTTCCAGCTCCCATTTTCGAATTCTGCTTGCGATTTTTTATATCTATTATATGGCAAATTCAGAAGCTTAAGGGAACCTGCCGGATATGTTTCAAATATTTGTTTTCCAAGAGGAAATTCTTCTTTAATAGATGAGAATAAATTTAAGAATCGTGCCACTGGAGATCCTATGCGCTCTGCTAATGGAGGCATGGCGCCAAAAGCAAAATCTACGGGACGTTTAACAAGTTCCCAGATAAATCCAACATTATTCGGACACGGAAGTTCCTGCAAATCTATAGGAATATCAACAAGCAAACAACCTTTCTTGCAGCATGCTATCAAAAGTTCTTTTTCATTTTTAACAATATCATCGTCGAGTGGAGTTTTGGCACTACATTTATCAGCAAACACATGTTTCCGAAATACTGTGATTTCAATAGAATAATCTTCTTTTTTATCCGCCCGAACAAAACCAGATTTACCTGTAGAATAACCGGCAATATCCAGTCCAAATGCCGTTTTCATCCCGCCATCTCCCTAATCCCCATGTTATTTATGTATAACTTCTCTAATCCAATTATACTTTGATCATTGAACGCGCTATTTTGCATAGCTGACTTAAAGAAAAGCTTTAGTTATTATACTATCGATATTGGCTCGAATAGACAAAAATGAATGCTGAAACCTGCTCCTTTAAGAACGAGCTCATACAATTACCCTCTTCGCATACTCCACCACCCGATTGAAATCCTCTGCATTCGGTTCATATTTTGCAAATTTAACAAGGTCGCAGAGCATAAAACACTCCCTGACATCCCTTACATATCCCTCATCTTTTGAACCACGGATGCCCGTAATTATCTCATTGCTTGTCAGTTCATTTATTCCTGAGGTTCCCTTAAAATATGACCTCACAGCATGTGAAGCCTCCACATATGCCTCCCGTTGCATACCGCTATTGAACATATCTATTGCTTTTTCAAGCATTGAAAGAGCATTCTTCTTAGGATCAACATAAATAATCTCTTTTACAGGTTCAACAGGCTTTGCATCATTCCTGAACTTTGAATAAAGATATATTCCGAGCAAAGGCACAAGGAGAATAGCAAGTATCCAGTATGGGAATGGCGCCTGGGGTTCATTTAGCGATATATCTTTTATCTCACCTGCACCTGTCACATTACCTGTGATCGAAGCATTCCTTCCCTGCCTGTCACCATACGAATATTCAAAACTGCTGATATTTGTTTTCAGATCAATATTCTTACCTGTCAGGTTATATCCTTTATCTGAAAGCGTCTTATTCATTTGCATGAATGTCTCATTACTCTCAATATACTGCTCCAGTTTCTTTATATCTTCAGTACTCTGTTTCGTGATGTTTTCCATCTTCCCGGCATTCATCCTGCCGCTTATGTTGGCGCTCTCTTCACCTTTCCTGTAATTGTAATTAAAATTCCCGGTGTCATTTGATTCGGGTTTTATTTCCTGGTCAGCTGGCGCATATCCCTGTTTTTGGAGTTCCTCATCCAGTTTCCGGAAATCGCTGTTACCCTCGATCCTTTCCCTTAACTCATTTTGCATCTTCTGCTGTTCCTGCTTCTGGCGCTCCATTTCCTGTTTGATATTCTGCATATCCTGGGCGCTCTGCTGGATATTTTCAGGAGAACCAGCAGGCTGCGGATTGTTATTCTGGCCGGTTTGCTGACTGCCGCTGCTTATCGAAATTGAAGTTGAGCTGCCTGATGACATGGAAGTGCTTTGCATGCTCACACCGCCGCAATTGTATATTTTGGTAATACCCTGCTGCTGCCCTGTTGCTTGCCCCTGTTTTATGGAAACCTTAACAGGCCCGGATTTTACAGATTCCTCTGTTCCTGTTTCCGGATTTGTATAAGTAACTGTTGCAGGGTCGAGCGTAAACTCCCCGGCTGAATATGCCTGTATCGGGAAATCGTATGAAACACCTGTGTGCGCTTGATCAGGAAGAGTATATTCGTAACACTGTATCTCAAGCCCATTATTCCCCAGGATATTGTTATCCTGGATTTTAATTGGTACGGACTTATTGAAAGGATTTTCAAACTCAAGAGCAATATTGACGCTGTCACCTGTCCTTATATCCGTATTCGTAACTTTCTTGACAGCCAATTGTTTTGCAGATGCTATGCCTAGAAATAGAATTAAGAAACATAATAAAATTAATACTATCTTTGATCTCTTCATATTCTCACCTCACGGCAAAATCCTGTACCTCCCGAATCTCAGATACAATTGTGCAAGCAGGACTCCTATTGAAGACATAATAACCCAGTCCTTAATGCTTGAATTTTCGGGTTCACGTTCTATTTTTTGTGGAAGCTCGCTGTATATTTTTTCAAGCGTTCCACTGTCTACTGATTTAAAATACTGGCCATTCGTTTCTTTTGCTATCCTTTGCAGGGTTGCCTCATCAAGTTCGGCATATTGCGGTCGCCCGAACCAGTCATAACCGAGGATGACTCTTTCGTTTGATCCTATTCCCACGGTATATACCTGGATGTTGTTCGTCTTTGCGTATGAAATGGCATCATCCGGGCTTATCACACCTGCATTATTAACCCCATCGCTCATGAGAACTATGACTTTTTTCTTGTTCGGGATAGAAGTTGCCATGTCCACCGCAAGCGCAAGACCATCACCCAGAGATGTTTCACCTTCAGTCTGTTTTATCCCTGAAAGTTTCTCGATCACTTTATCTTTATAAGGTGAAAGATACGCTGACGTTGTCGCACCGCTTGAAAAAATAACAATTCCTGAATTGTCTTTATTATTCAATTCGTTAACCAATATCTTTGCGCTTTCCTTTGCAGCTTCAAGCCGTGTGGGCTTATAATCACTGGCTGCCATGCTTCCTGAAACATCCATCACCATGACTACGTTTACACCTTCTTTTGTTTGTTTGAGCGGTATATGGGGGTCGGCCAGAGCTGTGACAAGCAAGGCGACCAGAAGTATATTCATATAAAAAAGGACTTCCTTTGCTCTTGATTTTCCCACACCTGCTTCTTTGATAAGCGAAATATTGCTAAACTTAATAGCAAGAGATTTTTTCTTTTTAATGGATTTCCTGTAAAAATACCAGACAACAGGGATAAGCAGTAGGGCAGCAAACCATAACGGGTTCTCAAAATTCATCATCTCACCCTCATTTTAAAGAATTTCAATACTGGTTTTATCCAGTCCTGTGCAGTTGAAATTTCTATCAGGTCAATTTCTAGGCGTTTTGTGAGATCATTTAATTCCTTATTCCTGGATTTTACATTTTCCGCAAATCGCATCCTGAATCCGGCATCTGCGGTATCAACAAGTATCTGCTCACCCGTCTCCTCATCCTCAAGTTCGATAAGGCCGATGTCAGGAAGTTCCTGTTCCCTGACATCCCATAGCCTCACTGCTATTATATCATGCCTGTTCTTTAGCACCTGAAGCGGCTTTTTTATATTCCCCGGATCATCCTGGAAATCCGAAATTATAAAGATCACACTCTTTTTCTTAAGAATCCTGGAAAGCTTCACAAGAGGCACTGAAAGGTCGGTCCTATCGTGTTCTGGCTCATGAAAAATAGTCTCCCTTATTATCCTGAACACATGCCTTTTCCCTTTCATTGGCGGGATATATTTTTCCACTATGTCCGAGGTGAGCACAAGACCCACTTTATCATTGTTCCTGATCGCGGACATGGCAAGAGAAGCACATAATTCAATACCGATATCTTTTTTTAGCGAACCCACAGTTGCGAATTCTGACGACCTTGAAATATCAAATACTATAATTATTGTCAGATCTCGTTCCTCAATGAACTCTTTTACGAATGGATGGTTCATCCGTGCCGTAACATTCCAGTCAATTGTCCTGGGGTCATCTCCAGCCTGATATTCGCGCACTTCCGAGAATTCAATGCCTGTTCCTTTAAAGGCAGAAAGATAAGCCCCGCTGATAATTCCTTCCACGGGTCGGTTGGTCTTTATTTCGATCTGTCTTACTTTTGAGATTATTTCCGAAGTTGTTGGACGGGCCAAAATCCCACGCTCCATGTCACATTTAATTGACCCTGTCAGGGAACAGGCACTTTTTCAAGAACCGATGCGATTATTTTATCCTGTGTCATCTCTTCTGCCAGTGCTTCATAAGTCAGGATGATGCGGTGCCTCAGGACATCCTTTGCTATTCGTTTTATGTCTTCGGGTACCACATATCCTCTTCCTGCAAGGAGAGCGCTTGCTTTTCCGCCAAGGGCAAGATAGATCGAAGCGCGCGGAGATGCCCCGTATTCGATGAAATTCTTTATATCAAGCCCGTATTGCTTCGGGTCTCTTGTTGCCTGGACGATATCGGTGAGATATTTTGAGATCTTTTCATCCAGATAGATGCTGTGATTGAAATCCTGGATCTCGATTATCCTTGAAGGCGCAATGATCCTTCTGATTTTTGACAGGCCCTCACCTGCAACCATTCTCATGATTTCCTGCTCCTGCTTCTGGGTAGGATAATCAAGTATTATCTTGAATATGAAGCGGTCAACCTGGGCTTCGGGTAATTCGTATGTTCCCTGTGTTTCAACAGGATTCTGGGTAGCCATTACAAGGAAGGGCTTTTCAAGCTGGTGGCTCTCATCCGAGATAGTGACCTGCTTTTCCTGCATGGCTTCAAGAAGGGCGCTCTGTACTTTCGGAGGAGCCCTGTTTATCTCATCAGCAAGGATAAAATGTGCAAATACCGGGCCTTTTCGTGTTGAAAACTGGCAGGTATTCTGGTTATATATCCGTGTCCCGATAATATCAGCCGGGAGAAGGTCAGGAGTGAATTGTATTCGCTTAAAAGATGCATCTATTGTATCTGATAATGTTTTTATCATCAGTGTCTTTGCAAGACCAGGCATACCTTCAAGGAGCACATGACCATCAGCAACCAGGGCAAGAATAAGTTTTTCAAGGACATTATCCTGCCCGATTATTACCCTGTGCATTTCTTCAATTATCGCTTCGAGGTCTTTTGAATACAGTAACGCCTGCTTATTAAGTGCATGTATATCTTCGTTCGTTTTCATCACCTCATCTCTTTGGATTTCATTATTTATGTACAAAATATTTATTTTTTACGGCGTTTTAAAGTATAAATTAAGGTATAAATTATAGTACCCATTCTCAAAAATTGATAATGGCAGAACGTATTATATTTGTATTAACAATTAATAGTTGGAATATTATGGTTCAACACCTGATAGATAACCTGATCGGAGCAGCTCGCTTTCTCGTAGGTCTGGTTTTAATTATTATTGCAATGCGAGCGTTTTTGAAAACAAGAACTTCTGATATGTTTTATCTTACATTAGGATTTACTCTCATAACGATTGGAAATCTATTCTCAACCATTTATTATGTGGATGATGCACGCATGGATAAATTGCTTGCAAATATTTTTGATATTCTGGGACTAATTGCATTAATAATAGCAGTAAGAAAAAGCTAAAATGAAATGAACTCAAAACCTGGCAATGAGGTGTTTTTTGATCTACTTGCAAACAAGTACTCTCAGAAGATATTGTTGCTTACATCAAAAAAAGAATGTTCTGCCAGCCAGTTGAGCCAGGAGCTTGACATACCCCTTGCAACCGTATATAGAAAGCTCAAACTTATGGAAAGTGCTGGACTTGTAAAGCACGTAAAAAGCATCATTAATCTTTCAGGTAACGAGGAAAAATATTACCGCTGCGCGATCCTTGAGGCAACTGTACATATTCATGATGGGATATTTTCTGTGGATTTTAAGACGGAAGACCATAGTGATAGGATAATCAGATTGTGGAAAAGGCTTGCTCACGCGAATGATGAAAAAACGGAAACCGTTAAATAGCGATATTTGAATCTATATATTGATTAACAGTTAATTGAATATATTGAGGTAAATTATGAAAAATTTGATGAAGATCTTATTTATTGTGATTATAGTAATTTTTGTAGCCGGATGCCTTGAAAGCAAAAAAACTTCCGGGGCCAGTGAGCCAATTAACCTTGTGAAAATGAGCGGACAGGAAATGGTGCAGAGATTGGGGACCGGTGAAATTGCCGGGTTCATTATGTGGGAACCATATCCAGCAATAGCTGTTACCAAAGGATATGGAAAAAATTTGATATTTTCAGGAAAAATATGGACTGATCATCCCTGCTGTGTTGTAGCGTATGATGACGACTGGTATAAGAAGACCAATAATTCTGACGAGATCTTAAAGCGCATGGCACTTGTGCAGTTAAAATCTGTCGAATATATCAATAATGCAAAGCAAATCGATTCGCCCGACCATGAACAATTGATTAATTATACAATGCAATTTGGCGGAATGACAGATCCGGTCGCTGCGAACCTGAGCCTTGCTGATGTGGAATTTGTTTATAATACCAATATTGAGGGAACAACTACTTTTATCCAGAAGATACAGGATTTTGGGATTTTTGACATGAAGAAATGGAACATGTCGGGATACAAGAATGCACAGGATTATGCCAATTCGCTCGTAACAAATAATTACGTTGAGTGGGCGGTCAATAATAAAGATGAAAATATTTCTAAAATTGCATTGAAAGAACCTGTAAACATCCGATATGGTTACCTTGTAAATGATATCCATGAACTTCCATTCTATGTAGGATGGCAAAAAGGATATTACAGGGATTTAGGAATAAATATTGTTATAGCCGAAGGCGCCCCGTTCCAGAATGGCGCTTTTGAAATGCAGCAGGGCTTTAAAGGAAATACGGTCGATGCCGGGAGCCTGGGAATACCCCCGGTAATTATTCACCGGATCAATAGCAATGATTTTTCCAATAATGATACAAAAGTCGGAGTTATAGCCGGGATGAATAATGAAGGGTCGGTTATCGTTGTTGCCAGCAACGTAACTTCATTAAAGGACCTGCAAGGAAAGACTGTGGGATTCCCGGGCCAGGGGACGATACAGCATGTTCTTTTCCTCATGGAGGCAGATAAGGAAGGACTTAAGGTCAGCTATTAATGAAATTCGAGACCGGGAAAAGAGGATTGTTAATAAACATCCTTTCCCTTATCGTTTTTACTCTTGTATGGCAGATGCTGGTTATACTTGCAAGGAATGATATTTTCAATATTCCTTTCATTCGCCTCAGGGATATTCCCACACCTGTTGAAACATGGTATGCACTTGTTGGTTCAATGTTCACCAGAATATACGGCCCCTCCTTCACATATGGTATAATTAACCATGTTTATGCAAGTCTTATGCGGGTGATCGAGGGCGGGATAATTGCATTTATCATTGGAGTACCTGTGGGTATTGGTGTAGGATATTCAAAGTTTCTCGGAAATTTATTTAATCCCATAATTGAAATCGTCCGAAATATGCCTCCTATGGCATGGATACCGCTATCAATATTTATTTTCGTATCAGGCGGGTCAATTTTTATTGTTTTTATTGGTGTGGTTTTCCCAATTATCCTTAACACCATCCAGGGAGTGAAGTCAACAGACCTGCAACTTATCGATGCTGCAAAAACACTCGGGGCCTCAGAATCAATGATCGTAACAAAAGTGGTTATTCCTTCTGCACTTCCATCCATTATGACCGGATTGAGGATCGGCCTTGGCGTGGGATGGATGGCAATTGTAGCAGCTGAGATGGTTATCAAAAGTCCGGTTGGCCTTGGTTATTTTATCTGGAACATGGGGGACCTTGGCCGCTATTCGGAAATGGTGGCAGGAATGATAGTAATAGGCGTGATCGGATATATTATGAATATAAGCATACTTCTTTTTCAGAGGAGGTTCATAAATTGGGTAGATTAGTCCTTAGCTCGGTTTCCAAGAAATACAATAATTTCCAGGCGCTCCTGGATGTAAATTTTGAGGTTGAGCATGGGGAATTTGTATGCCTTCTTGGCCCCAGCGGATGCGGAAAAACGACAATCCTTCGCCTTGCAGCAGGGCTTGTTGCCCCGGATGATGGGATTATATCCCTTGATGGTAAAAAAATAAACGGGGTAAATAAGGAATGTGGTTTTGTGTTCCAGGAATACGCATTATTCCCCTGGAGGACTGTGAAAGAGAATATCGAATTCGGTCCCCAGGTAAAAGGAATAACCAAAGCGGAATGTGAAAGTATCTCAAAACACTATATCGACCTTGTAGGTTTGAACGGGTTTGAGAACCATTACCCCGATGAATTATCAGGGGGGATGAAACAGAGAGTGGGGATAGCCCGGGCTTATGCAAATAATCCGAAGCTGCTATTGATGGATGAACCGTTCGGGGCGCTTGATGCCCAGACAAGGAATCTCATGCAGGGAGAATTACTCAGGATCTGGGAGACTGAACACATAAGCGTACTTTTTGTTACCCATAGTGTTGATGAAGCGGTTTATCTCGGAGACAGGGTTGTTGTCATGTCAGCCCGCCCCGGTAAGGTTAAAGATATATTCGATGTCAAATTGACGCGCCCCAGGATACGGACAGGCCCTGAAGCCAATATCATCAGGGACAGAGTTTTGAAATCATTAAGTACACAGATAAAATTGGCGTCCGGAACAGGATAATGCCAGTCATTATGAACCTCCTGTCATAATCCTACGAATACATATAATTAAACTCACGGACTGGCCTTTGTACTTCAGTGACCTGAGGCTGGCTCATTTTATCCGTATTAAGATTTGTGGCAACAACCCGGAGGAAACAATTCTCTATGAAAGAGACTTCTTCTTCAGTCATTCCTTTTTGTTCTAAAATCAACTCGCTTTTCTCATTATAAACAAGAAGCGTTCCTTTTTCATGATCTGAAACTACCTTCCATATCCTATCCACAGGTTGGACCCATGCCCATATTCCCATATTTGAAACCTCCTTTTATCTGTATTTTTCATACTTCCTCGATTTGTTGGCTTCTTTACTTTCCTGAATTTGCTGTGAATCCAACATGTCGGGTCTGACACACATATCTAAGTTTAGTTATATTCTTATTTAAATTTATCTATTAAAATTTTAATAATCATGATAATAACTATAAGAATACAACTGGTTTTCATTCTGTCAGCTGTCAGATATTTATACTCACAGGTATTATATATATGGGTGAGGAATTCATGAAACAAATACAGATCACACTTACACCCCCGGAATCGAAAAGAATCATAGCAATGGGAGTAAAAAAGCTCCCTGTCATCCGGCAGGCGATGGAAAAAGGAATTATATTGATTACCCTGGGCACAACCAATGCCTATATCGCAGAAGAACTTACAGGCAAAAAGATAGACCATTCCAGATATGCAGCAGGATATATTGGTGAAACTGCCTCCGTTGTCCCGAATGACAAGCGCCTGCCTGCAATCGCCCTTAAAGATGGGAAAGAAGTGAATGCTGATACAATCCTGCAGGAAATGACAGCGCAGGACGTTGTAATCAAGGGCGCAAATGCACTTGACCCTGATGGGGTTGCCGGTGTGATGATGGCAAATCCGGTTGGCGGAACGACAGGAAGTTTCATGGGTATTGTAATGGCAAGAGGCATTAATCTTGTAATCCCGGTTGGTCTTGAAAAATCAATTCCATATTCAGTAATAGAGATATCAAAATATATCGGCATCCAGCGCTGCAGTAAAGCCACAGGGCTACCGGTTGGCATGATGCCGCTGTTCGGTGAAGTTATTACCGAAGTTGAAGCGTTGATCCTCCTTGGTGCTGAGGATGCTTTTCCAATAGGAGCAGGCGGGATAAATGGTGGAGAAGGCTCAATTACCCTGTGCATAATAGGGGATGATGTTGATAAAATATTTGACCTTGTTCAGAAGGTAAAAGAGAAAAAAGGCGATATGTAAAATGATGCCTATTTGATATAAGGATGAAGTTCACGAAACGAATCCATGCAGCTGAGAGTACAGAACATCTTTTTTCTGGCACAATCTTTTCTAACATAAATCTTTTTTTCACAATTTTTACATTTAATTTCTATTATTTCCATTCAATCATTCTTCCTTTTTTATAGTGAGCCAGTCTTCACTTAATTGGATACATCTTGACTTGCAGGCTTGTCTTTTTTGGATTTATTTGTCGGATCGGGTGTTAGATCAGGTGTCGGGTCAGGTGACGGACTTACAGCCGGGTCAGGTGACGGACTTACAGCAGGATCGGGTGTCTGGACGGGTGTGGGTGTAGAGGTCGAACCGGGGGCAGGAGCAGATGGAGAAGAGGTTGGGGCAGGATTAGAAGAGGCGGGTATATATACTGAAGCTGGCGCCGAGGGCCAGATAATATTATACCACGGCATTGCTTTTGGTCCTGATGAGTTTGGAGTATGAGTTGGTGTTGCTGGTAGAGCAGTCTCAAGAACGTTTATTTTTACAGATTGGGCTACAGTATCAGTATCCTTTGACTGAAATATCAATGCTCCTTCAAGAACCACGGGGTTTGGTGGTGCTTTCAGCAGCAGATATCCCTTTGTCTCTCCGGATAATATATCCCCCAAATTCAGGATGTCGGATCTGATTTTAAAGTTGGACTTTGCCTCCAGAAGATTTAGTCCTACTAATTTAATCGAAGCATTACGAATTACTTGTGTTGAAGGATTGTTTGTCGTGAATGAAATTGTATAGTTATCATCCTTCCTGATATTTGCAGGGTAAGATACTCCAAGATACACAGAGCCACTTTTTGCAAAGGCTCCGGATTCGATTATTTTAGATGCATTGTGATCATCCGGGAGTTTTTGCGGGGCTATGGCCTGGGCAAAGAAATAGAATATTCCGCCAGCCAGGAATAGTATCCCGATCAAGAAAAATGTTTTCGCAAACTGGGTTTTCAGGCTTTTCTCTTCCCGGAAAGTCTCCTTTATCCTGAAACTGAGGTACAGTGTTACTGCTGATAGTGCTATTATTGCGAATGTAATCGCAATTCCGATTCCAAATATTCCAATATTCATTATTCTAGTTCCTCTCTTTTTGGTTTTTCCCAACGCATAGCCAGGTTCAGTATTTCTTCGATTAATGCCATAAGACCTACACTATCTATAAAGACGTTATAGAACAGATATAGGGGACTTGCAATTAATTCTCTTAGTTTTGGCATTGGGTCTATGAGTACTGCATATATTGAGATCCCGATAGTTAAAGCCCAGTATGTCAGCATCCCTGAAGCCAGCAAATTCAGGTCATGGCCTGAAAAGCTTACCATATAACTAAAAGCATCAATAACCAGTATGAAAAGCAAAATCATGTTTATCAGGTACGAGCTTACCCCCAGCCACATATAAGGTACTCCGAAAATTCCGGCTGCTCCGTATCTGGGATTAAGGTACATTCCCTGGTACTTCGATAGTACCTGAGTCATACCTCGATACCATCTTCTTCTTTGTTTCAGGAAATCCTCAACGGTCTCAGGCGCCTGTGTGAAAGCTATTGCGCGGGACTCGTACTCAACATGATAACCTGCTTTTAAAATTTTCATAGTAATATCAAAATCTTCTGCAAATGTATCTGATGGAAAGTAACCCACCTCACGTATTACATCGGTTTTCAGGGCTGCTATTGCACCAGGCACTATCATAACGCAATGCAGCATAGACTGGGACTTCCGTCCAAGATTTATTGACGTAGTGTACTCAAGTGATTGCAGGGTTTTCAATAATCCGGTGGGTTTGTCTATTTTTACATTGCCTGCTACTGCACCGAGGCGAGGATTACTGGAGAAGCGTCTGCATATCCATGTAAGGGCATCAGGATGCAGTTTTGAATCAGCATCAACTGTAATAATTATCTCCCCGGAAGAGTTCCGGATGCCTGTGTTAATAGCTCCGGGCTTTCCTGTATTTTTCTGGCGTATCACTTTTACGCCTTTTTCCGAATATTTAGATGCCTCCCTGAATGTATTATCAGATGATCCGTCATCGATTACTATGACCTCATAGGATGGATAGTTCAAACTCAACATGGATTTTATACAACTACCAATTGTTACATCTTCATTATATGCAGGAATGATTATCGACATTTTAAGGAATTTATCGATTTTTCCCTTCCTTTTTATAAAAGTGTCAATAAAAGAAAGAAAGCCAAAACTGGCTAGGCGGAAAATCAGTATAAAAAGCATCCCATAAAAAAAAAGAGTAGCTATAGATAAGTTAAATTCAGGTACCTTAATGAAATCAGGTATCTTGATGAAATCAGGAAGCCTGAATTGTTCCAACGCATCAAATACTGAAGCTGAAGCCGGAATAACGCAGGTTAATGTCAGCACTAATACGGTGGCCGATATCGATAATATCGTATTTTTCATAATCGCATGAATGCCAACGTAATCAATGCTATTTATATAAATCGAAAGTTTTGAGTTTATCAAAGCTTTATTATAGTTCACTTTATTCATTAATACTTTATAAATGCATTTTTTGGTACCGGGGCTGTTTTTTGTTTAAAAATCAAATTTATTCATGGAAAAATTGAGCATATTCTTGTTATTAGCTATTATGAAGTTAGCTTTTTGCTATCAATCTCCATTTGTATTAAGTAGATACGGCCAACAGTGTAAGTTTGATAGATATAACTCTTCTTTTTGTTTTCTTTAAAACTGTTGAAAAACTATGTGCAAAATGTAAAAAACTATGGGAAAGTACATATTAATCGGGTTCGTATGCCTTATTTGAACTGCATTTGAAAAATAAGGAGATAACAAAATGAGTGAAAAAAAATTGATAAGGAATTGGTACCTTAAAAAAATAATGACTATCATCAGTACAATAGTTATTTTGATTTTAATCCTGGCCAGCGTTAATGCTTCTGCCGATTATGTAAAGCCTGCGCTGACATCTACGCCAGCACCCATATCAATCCCATCTGATGATACTATAAGAGTATATAGGACTGCTACCGGCCAAATTGATGTTTTAAATATAGAAACAGAATATTTACCATATGTCGTAGCCGCAGAAAATGACATTGCTCCATTTGAATCAATGAAGGCTCAGGCTGTTGCCTCAAGAACATTCGCTTATTATAAGAAAGAGCATCCAAGCGGAAGAAACTTTGATGTTTATGACGACAGCAGGGACCAGAATTATAAACCATGGCTTGTTCTCACAAATAATTTGAAAAATTCAGTTTCACAAACAAAAGGAATAGTTATTAAATGGAGGGATGTTATAATTTGCAGTTTCTATGTTAGCGGTACTGGTGATTTTGCCAGATATGTAACCTACAATGAAGGTAAAAGCGGGGAGGATATAAAACAGAGCACCATCGGCTGGGTAACAAATCCGCCTTCATTAAATCCGTATAATAGGGGAGCTATGGGGCAGATCCAGGCAAACGCATTAGCGAACAAAGGTTATACATGGCGGAACATATTGAAATATTTCTATGGAAATGATATAATAATAGGACCTAAAATACCAATTGAGACTATAAGAGTATATAGGACTGCTACCGGCCAAATTGATGTTTTAAATATAGAAACAGAATATTTACCATATGTCGTAGCCGCAGAAAATGACATTGCTCCATTTGAATCAATGAAGGCTCAGGCTGTTGCCTCAAGAACATTCGCTTATTATAAGAAAGAGCATCCAAGCGGAAGAAACTTTGATGTTTATGACGACAGCAGGGACCAGAATTATAAACCATGGCTTGTTCTCACAAATAATTTGAAAAATTCAGTTTCACAAACAAAAGGAATAGTTATTAAATGGAGGGATGTTATAATTTGCAGTTTCTATGTTAGCGGTACTGGTGATTTTGCCAGATATGTAACCTACAATGAAGGTAAAAGCGGGGAGGATATAAAACAGAGCACCATCGGCTGGGTAACAAATCCGCCTTCATTAAATCCATACAATAGGGGAGCTATGGGACAGGTCCAGGCAAATTCGTTGGCAAATAATGGTTATACATGGCGGAACATATTGAAATATTTCTATGGAAATGACATATTCTTTATAATGAAATAATTTTTTTGTGAACATTGGTGGTCAAATGAAAGTGAATCAGATTGAAAATGGTCTTGACCTTACAAAAGACGCACAAAACATAGAAGCGATATATGATACTACACTTGAGCCTGGAAAAGGTATCGAGCTGCATTTTCATCCGGATCTTGAAGAAATATATTATATCCTCTCAGGGTACGGCAAAATGACAATAGGCGAAGAAAAACAGGAAATAACACGTTATGATGTTGTGTATATACCGAAGCTTGCAGCGCATGCACTTTTCAATTCAGGGAATGTGCCGCTTCGGTTCATAACGCTGTCAGTGAAAGTGAAGGGGGATAAAGAATATGTGAAAGAAAGTTTTAAACAAAAGAACAGCTAATATAGAATTATGAAAAAGTGGTACCATGATTACGGGCTCCAGGCACGTATGTTATTGACAATGTTCCTGCTTGCGGTAGTGTATCTTTTCTTTCTGGCGGTGATATTGGCTTATGGCGGGGCCTGGACAAATATACTGCTGATATTTATGATGTTAATTCTGTTTGCCCAATTCTTTTTTTCAGACACGCTGGTACTCTGGAGCACCGGAGGACGGCTGGTCACGGAACAGGAGGAGCCGCATCTCCATGAAACCATATCAAGGCTGTGTGCTATTGCTAATTTGCCCAAACCGAAAATCGCTATTGTTGATAGTAATGTCCCCAATGCATTTGCAACTGGCAGGAGCCAGGGGAACGCTGTTGTCGCTGTTACAACATCCCTGAAACAAAGATTGAGCCAGCCTGAACTTGAAGCAGTTCTTGCCCATGAGTTAAGCCATGTGAAGAATCGGGATATGCTTGTGATCACTATTGCAAGTTTCCTGTCCACAGTTGCAGCTTTATTGGTGAGAAACATGCTATTTTTCGGAATGGGTGGAAGGGATGACCGCAAAAATGGTAATGCTGCTATAATCATATTCATAGTATCTATAATTGTATGGGTCCTGAGTTTCCTTCTCATACGAGCACTCTCAAGATACAGGGAGTTTGCAGCAGACAGGGGTTCGGCAATAATCACAGGCCAGCCATCACACCTTGCATCAGCTCTTATGGCTATAAGTGGTATCATGGAACGCGTGCCTTCACGCGATTTGCGGGAAGTTGAAGCAATGAATGCGTTCTTTATCATACCGGCAGTTTCCGGTGAATCTATTATGAATCTTTTATCCACGCACCCATCAGTTGAAGCACGCATTCGGGCTCTTACGGAGATGGAGCGAAAAATGGAGTTTTAATGGGTTTCCTTGATACGCTTCTTGGTAAAAGTAAACTCCCAAAGCCAAAACCGGATAAACTATTTGCAATGTCGACAGCATATGTAACACTGAGTTCCAACCTTGGCCTGACATCAAAGGGCGCAGGCATTTGCTTCAAGCCACTTGAAGCTTCAGGATTCCGGAATGCGGAACTTGAGATAAATCAATTACTGACGCAAAGCTTCAAAGAAACAAATACCCTTCATCGTATGAAAAAAGATTCTTATAGGTATCTATGGGTCATCCTTTCTGATCCGGATTTTGAAGACCTTGTTAGCACGATCTATATGGTAAGTGAGACCCTTACAGACCACGGTTATGGCGAGCAGTTACTATGTGCGGTATTTAAATTCAAGGGAGAAAAAGACGTTTTCTGGATTTATAACTTCAAGCAGGGGAAATATTATCCATTTGTGCCTGATGGGAAAAAAAGAGACTCATCATACGAATTCAGGCTTCGCTCCATTATGGAAAAAGAACTGCCGATCGAAAAAGAAACAGAGCGCTGGTATCCGCTATGGGATATCCCGATATGAGATACATATTGTTTTTTGACGGGGGATGCAGGGGAAACCCCGGACCGATGGCGATTGGGGCAGTGTTATTGGATAACGGGAAAAAAGTGGGTGAAATTTCAAAAAATATCGGTATCGGAACAAACAATATTGCTGAATGGAAAGCTCTTATTGAAGGGTTAAAGCTCGCACATGATCATGAATGCAAAGAACTTGAAGTGCGAGGGGACAGTCAGCTTATAATCAGGCAAATATCAGGGCGATACCAGGTTAAAAGTGATAATCTCATCCCTTTATTCAATGAAGCCAGGAAATTATGCAATACCTTCAAGAAAATCAATTTCAAATGGGTCAAAAGGGACGAAAATAGTTATACTGATAGCATGGTGAATAAAGCCCTGGATAATGAATTATGATTTAACGCTATGAAATTGCTATTTAATTGCTATCAAATAGCTATAATCCAGCTATTATGAAACATAAATTATGAAACATAAATTTGTCCGGATCACTTTTTCAATATCCCTTTCGAGTTTTGATAGCATGGACTTATCAGGTTCTATCGAAGTTTCAGCTCTATTCTTGATTTCGCCACTTCGACCAAAATTGCGTAAATCCTTCATTTAGGAACCGCAGTTCATGGCAGACTCTGTGGTTTCTTCATATAAGAAGATAATAAAAAGTCATAACTGGCGAAGTCAAGCTTAATGATTCCCTTTACATTTTATGCATTTGACTGAATCGTCCTGGTGTTTTTTGGGAAAAGATACCTGAACTTGACCGAAAAGTATTTAAAAGTAAAAAGCAAAACATGTCTATAAATAGACAGGCAATTAAAAAATAAAATCAAACTTAATTATATAAAATCCTGCTTGTTTATTTTCAAGATGGAATGAATGCAAAAAGGCGGAGAAAAAAAATATGATACAAAAAATTATGAAAATAATGATCGCCGGACTTGTGGTAATGGGATTTTTTTTGGCAACAGTACCTGCACAGGCCGCGATACTGGAAGGTCGCGGGCAGACTGCAAATGAAACCGATGGCATACAGGATTATCTTGACCTTTCAAGCGGGACAGTATCCTGGAACCGAAGCAACTTTGATGGGTTTTTCTATGATGTTAATAATGAACTTGGAAGTGAAAAGCTGACAATCCTTAACAGTGCTTCGTTGATAGGAAATAGAACGATAGATGTTGATAAACTTGTTTATTCAACAAGCGGCGATAACAAGATGCTATATGTCGTAAAGTATGGCTTCAATGGGAACTATGCTGCTGCTGCACAGGCAGGACTTGACGGGTTTCAGGCAGGCAGTATGAGTTCTGAAGACGGAGAATATAAGGTTGTCGGATGGCAGATGGAAAGATATGTCGCTGTGAAAAATAAAACCAACAAGCTTTCAAATCTCGTTTTCGAGCAAGGAAATAATAATAAGACGCTCTCGACAGGTGAGACATGGATTCTCGGCCGGGGCTGGGAGTTGACTGTAAATGCGATCGATGCAAGAGCCAATCCAAGACAGATATGGTTCACATTGAAGAAGGATGGGGCTGTAATAGATGAAGGAACAGCGAAACCTGGCGATGTATACACAAAAATCAAGAGTAATCTTGGAGGAGAAT
Source organism: Candidatus Methanoperedens sp. (assembly GCA_012026795.1). Taxonomy (NCBI): domain Archaea; kingdom Methanobacteriati; phylum Methanobacteriota; class Methanomicrobia; order Methanosarcinales; family Candidatus Methanoperedentaceae; genus Candidatus Methanoperedens; species Candidatus Methanoperedens sp. Next base: position 38,026 of record VEPM01000009.1, on the reverse strand, counting down.
CCAATGTTCCTCTGTTCGTGACTTATGTAGATGCTATCGACTCTGGTATCACATCAGATATGGTGAGTTTGAAGTATACCTGGTTAATTGATACGATTGTCAAAGAAGTGAAAAAAGGGGATGAATATGCCATATTTAACACTACAAAAGCTGATGAATCAATTATTGAAATGAGAAACTCAAGATTCCCTGTGACGCTTACCAGGAACAGTATAATTAACCTGATGTCCAATCTGAATTTCAAAGTGGCGGATGCGGAAACATTGAGATTTTATCCAACAGGTGGTTTAAGCGGAAGGATAGCAAATGAAACCACAGGTCAAAAAAGCAATCTTAACCTTTCAATCGGAATAGTTTCATGGCAACCCCAGAACTTTCCCGGATTATTTTATGACCTGAATGACGAGTTCGGAAACGAGAAACTGACTATCATTGATAGCGCCCCGCTGGTGGGGACAAGAACGATCCTTCAGGACAAACTCAGGTATTCCACAAGCAGCAACAACACAATGATGACCGTCGTAAGATATCCTTTTAACGGCAACTATTCTGCAGCAAGGCAGGCGGGTCTTTCGGAGTTTCAGGCGGGAAACATGAGTTCAGAAGATGGCAAATACAGTATAATTGGCTGGCAGGGAGAGAAATATGTCGCTGTGAAGAATAATATCAGCAAGCTTTCAACGCTCGTTATAGAGCAAGGTTCAGGCGATAAAAAGACACTCACAACAGGTGAGACCTGGGATATCGGACAGGGCTGGAGCATGACCATAAATTCAATAGACGCAAGAAGTAATCCAAGACAGGTGTGGTTTACATTGAGGAAGGATGGGGTAATAATGCATGAAAAAGTAATGAATGATCGCCAGATATACACGTATGTCAGGAGTAATCATGCAGGAGAATCAAACGTTCCGCTGTTCGTGACTTATGTAGATGCTATCTTTTCGGGCTCAACATCAGATATGGTACAATTCAAATACACATGGGCAATAGATACCAATGTAACTTATATCAGGGTCGGCGATTGGTTCGGTGTGTTCAAGGTAACCGGAATAAATTCCTCAACGATAGAGTTGAGAAACACCGACTACTACCCGATACCATTGAATAAAGGCAATATTATAAACTTGATAGGCAGCATGGGATTCATTGTTGCTGAGAGCGACAACTTACGGTTCTTCCCGCATAAGTGGAGGGTTCTGGAATGCCAGAATTCGACAATAAGCGGGCATATGTTCGAGGATAACAATGTCAATGGCCTGCTGGAAGCCAATGAACCGGGAATGTCTGACCGGATTATAAAGCTAAAGGGAAGAGATGTCTGCTCGAATGTTAATATCAATACGAATATTCGAACAGATACTGCCGGATACTATGAATTCACTAACATCAGGGCGGGTATTTATTTTCTTTATGAGGAAATACCCGCAGGATATATTCCTACAACACCACCGATATATAGAGTAATTCTCCCCAATTCCATAACAACCATAACAGAAGATTTCGGGAATACACCGGAACCGGCAGTAGAGGAGTAACTGAACATAATTTCAGATGCACCCAATTGAAAGGTTGAAGAATAGAGATATCAAATATCTCTATTTATCTTTTACCCGTTTTCCTTTTTTGCAATGCCAATATACACGTCTCTATATTGGCAATCGCCAATTTGAATATAAGCTAAAGCATATTAAAGCCCTGGACAATGAATTATGATTTAATGTTAGTTTAATGCTATATAATTTCTATTTAATTGCTATCAAATAGCTATGATCTAGCTTATGAAATATAAACTTCATTTGTCCGGATCACTTTTTCGACATCCCTTTCAACCTTTGATAGCATGGACTTATCGAGTTTCTTACCCTTGAGCTGTTCAATGAACATCAGGGATTTTGTATGGTCATCAGGAAGCAGTTTCCAGGTAGGTCTTTCAACATAATAATCTATGCCATTAGCATATGCTATCATTTTCTCGCAGACTTCCTCGCTTATCCAACCGATATCAATATAATATTCAAGAACTTCAGAAAGATTGTTCCTTCCTACCTTTTCCAGTAAGAATTCAATCCAGTTCAATAGTATTATCGAAGTTTCAGCTTTATTATCAAGATATTGTAGTTTTATATTTTCATCATCATATCGTGGACCCGCAGATATAGAACCAGTAGTATCCGTAATATCTATTCTATCAGGTGTGGTGGATAATGATGCAGATTGTGTAGCAGTCTGTTGCACTTGTTGCATTTGTTGTTCGATCATTGGTTTTATCTGGTCCATTACAGGTTTTATTCTTTCCATTACCTGTTCTGCAATATTCTTAATCATATCTTCCTGTTTTAACGGGGTTGAATCCAACAACTGCGTTAATTCCTCCAGGCTCCCTTCAAGCGCTTTAAATTTAATGTCATATTCTTCTTTGATATTTGCGGGGATCTCAGAGGGTTTCTGACTTATGATATCAATTCTTTTCTCAAGTTGATCTAATTTCTCGTTAGGAACCATACCCTTATCGCCTACAAAAGGGTTTACAGTGCTTGATACTACTTCATATAACGATAATAATTCAAGAAGACTTTCATCAATTTTATCCAGCCTGTCTTTAAATTCACCAACTGAGGTCTTAGTAATCGAAACTGCGCCTTCCAGCTTACTTATCTTTACGTCATATTCTTTAATGGCTTCCACACTTGTAGTAAGTTGTTCTGTTTTGGACTTTACAATTTCTTCGATTTTCTGGGTCATCTCTTCCTGGGCTTTCTTGACCTGCTCTGAAATATCAGGTGCACCTGGCGATGTAGAACCGGGGACAGAATCGGAACCAGGAACAGTATCAGTAGAAGAAACTGAAGGTAAAGATGATGAGTTTGCGGCATCCGGAGTCTTCTTGATGCGCTCGATCTTCTTTATGAGGGACTCTTCAGGCATCTTAAATTTTTTTAATTTTTCTGAAATATCCTCAAACATTTTTCACCCTGTAATTATATTTTTTTGATTATTATATTCAATGTAATTATATTTAGTATAGTTTTGATAGTACAGGTTATTAAGAGTAATTCACACACTTTTCACAACTGCGTTTATATAGAGAAAAATTTAATCACATATAATTAGCTTATTACGAGGTTCATTATGAGAATAAAATCAGGAATTGAAGGATTTGACGCACTTGTCGAAGGAGGATTGCTGCAAGAAAGACAATACTTATTGAGTGGCTCCCCTGGCAGCGGCAAGACTACTTTTGGCGTCCAATTCCTCCTGGCAGGAATTCTTCAAGGCGAAACAGGAGCATATATTGCATTATCCGAAAGTATCGGAACGATTATAGAAGATATGACCAGATATAATCCACAGGTCGTAGATCTTGTCAAGAATAAAAAATTGTTTTTTATAGATCTCGGTCCTTCTGCAAATTATGGGGAATATGATGAGATATCAAATGTTATCACTCCCGATTATCACCAACAATCGGGGGATACCCCTGCAAATCAAGCGCCTACTCCATTTTCTGTTTTCAAGGAGGTAGAAAAACAGGTACAGCAGTATGGCATTAAGAGATTGGTTATCGATTCGTTATCTTCGATCAGGTTCACAACACAGAACCCTGCAACTGAAGAGCGTTCTATCGGGAGGTTCATCCGTAACCTGAAAACTCTTGGATGCACAACTATTTTGTTATCCGAGCTTACAAAGCCCGATGCTTATACAATAGAACAATTCGCATCCCACGGCGTGATATTCCTGCATAATTTCATGGATAAGCAGGGAAGTATGGTCCGTGCTTTGCAAATCCTGAAAATGCGCGGGACAAAACATGATTGTGAAATGCGATCTATTGAGTTTACTGATAAAGGTTTAAAAGTTGGGAAATTGATTAAAAGTAAATAAAGGGGTTTTACGTATTATCAGTAAAAGCGCAGAAAAGGAAAGGGCACAGGTCATAAAGAAAATATATGAGCTTGGCTTTGAAGTCGGGCTCAAGAACCATTCTGAAATTGGCTGGGTTTTAAGAGATTATAATGACCTCATAGCTAAAGCTTCAATATTAGGGATAAAAACGCCTGATTCCTATTATGCTGATGGCAAGATCAAAGGGAAAACCAGCAGGGACAAAACTATTGAAGGATCAAAAACCCCTGAAAAAGTAACTCAGGCAGCAGTTAAAGTCCCAGTCAGAAATCCTATAGTTAATCATATTAATCAAGAAGAGGAATCCAGACCTGATCATAGTATGGAAAAACCCTCCTTGAATGAGTTGCCTGGATTTATGGGGAAAAGCAGGGCTACGGAAATCCCACGTTTCCTTGAAGGGTTCAGGCCACATAAAAGGAAATAAGAATTATTTTTATTGTTTTCCAATTTCCAACAAAATAATATCACAAAGATAATGTCAACAATAACATCGTTGCTGCAAGCTATATAGCAATTTGATATCAGAAAAATAGCTTTTAGTATAATTTTATAGCTAATGTATAGCAATATGCTAACAATTATATTGCATAATAATAGCGTTTTTTCTCCAGAAGTACCCTATCGAGTTCACACAATTTTCACAAATCCGTTTATAAACTGGTAGCTTTCTCTTTGATATTCAGTACTAATCTGAGGGGTCGCACTCTCAGACAGAATCATAATCAATGGAGGAATAAACTAAAATGGTAAGTATAAAAGATATATCTTTGAGCAAGAAGCTGATCGGTGGATTCAGTGTGGTCGTGATACTTCTTGCCATTGTTGGGTTTATAGGATATAATGGCGTGAATACGATAAATTCAGAACTTGACAGTATCTTGACAGCTGATGTGCCTATGGCAAGTAATGTCGCAGGGATGCAGACAGCCATACTGACAAGCGCAGATGCAGTCAATTCATATGGTCTTGGGGAGGCAGATGCAAAAATTGATTTTGAAGAATCTAAGAAGGATTTCGAAAAGGCTGAGGCTGCATTGCTGAGCATGGATTTGGATGCGGAAGAAAAAAAGGATCTGGAAGATATAAGTATTCTACACTCAAAATATGAAGAATCGGCGAAAAAATTTATTGAAACGATCGAAGCTGCAAAGCTTGAGAAAAATACCGATGTAGTAACTGCAATGGATAGATTTGACGAGGACAGGAAAAAATTGGATATTGCTCTCGAAGAATTTGAAAGTATGCAGGTGGCTCAGATGAAGGAATCCGAAGGAGAAGCAGAGGCCGCAGCGAAAAATGCGACAATGACTATTATAATTGTGAGTATTGTTGCTGCAATAACGGGATTCGGCACCGGGATTTATATCTCCCGCTCGATCACCAAACCCATGGATGAAATGCTCCAGGCTGCCAACAAGATTGCGGCAGGCGACCTGACAGTGCAACTTGTAAATAACTCAAAAGATGAAGTTGGGCAGCTTTCCAATGCCATACAGATAATGACAAATAGCTTAAAAGGAGTGCTTGGAAAAGTGCAGCAATCTTCAATGAATGTGGCTTCCACCGCCCAGGAACTTTCGGCTTCAAGCGAAGAAATGAAAGCATCTACCGACCAGATATCAGGCACCACACAGGACATTTCAACGGGCGTAAGCTCGCAGGCCACAAAGATGGCAGAGATAAGCCGCGCCATGAAGGAGATGTCAGAAAGCGTCCAGCAGGTCGCAGTGAACTCACAGAAGGCGGCTGACAGCGCAACAAATGCTAATAAAACTGCCCAGGAAGTCCAGGTGAATGTGACAAAGTCCGCCACTTTAATTAAAGACCTTGATAACAAATCCCTGCAGATAGGTGAGATCATTGGCGTGATAACAAATATCGCAGACCAGACAAACCTCCTTGCATTGAACGCTGCAATAGAAGCTGCAAGGGCAGGAGAGCATGGCAGGGGTTTTGCAGTAGTTGCCGATGAGGTCAGGAAACTTGCAGAAGAATCCCGCGGCGCAGCAAGCCAGATAACAGATTTGATAAAAGGCATACAGCAAGGCACAAAACAGGCTGTGGAGAGCATGGAGAAAGAATCAGTAACCGGCATCAACCTTATCGTCAAAGCAGCAGCAGACGTTGCTACAATGGTGCAGGAAATAGCAGCAGCCGCAGAAGAGCAGTCTGCCTCGGTTGAAGAAGTAACAGCGTCTGTTGAGGATGTATCAGCCATAAGCGAACAATCCGCAGCAGGCACACAGGAAACATCAGCAGCCGCAGAGGAACAGGCAGCTACAATGGACCAGCTTGTTGGCGCTGCCCAGAATATGGCACAATTGGCATCCGATCTTCAGCAAGAAGTTGCCAAGTTCAACATCGGTGAGTCTGCAAAAGAACAAAAACATGGATATGAGCCAGCAACATCCGAGTACAAACCTGCCCCTGAAAGAAAATATGTTGAACACAAGAAAATTGAACACAGGATTGTACAACGCATGCCTGAAGTGCAAAAAACTACCAAACACAAACCTGAAGGCAGTCAGAAGAAACCGAAGGAAGACCATACTTCAGGCACTATACCAAATAAGGATGAGGTAATTGATGTCGGAAGCAGTCCTCCGGGTCCAAGTCTTGAAGACCTGACAAAATAGGAGGATACAATGGCAGAAAAACAACCACAGGATGCAAAAGCAAAATCCGGCGACGAGCTACAGCTCGTCGTTTTCAATATCGGCACTGAAGAGTTCGGTGTTGAGATCATGAACGTGCAGGAGATCATCCGCATGACCAATATCACAAAGATACCGCAGGCATCAGGATATGTGAAGGGAATTATCAATCTTCGCGGCAAAATAATCGTGGTAATAAACCTGAACGTGATAATGGGTATGGAAAGCAAAGAAAACAATGAGAATACGCGCATCATTGTTGCTGATATCGGCGAGACAGTGATGGGTTTTGTCGTTGATTCAGTAAGTGAGGTAATACGCCTTCCTGAAAGCAGTGTTGAGCCGGCACCTGCTGTCATTGCCAATAAGATAGGTACGGAATATGTACGCGGCGTAGGAAAGATGGAAGACAGGCTGCTTATTCTCCTTGACCTTGATAAAATACTCAGCGCAAACGAACTGCACAATATAAACAACATAGCAACAGAAGCAGCAGTAACCGCATAAAAGGATAACGAAATAATTATGAATACAAAACAAGCAGATAAAGATTACTATTAGTCTTCTTTTTTTTCTCACACGTATTTCACAATCCCATATTTGAATGTGTGCATTTCTCGTTATAACATATAGTAATTTCCCGCCAAATTTACTAATAATCTTGAAAGAAACATGGAGGAATAAAATGGTTAACTTAAAAGACCTGTCATTAAGCAAGAAGCTGCTCGGAGGTTTTGGCCTCGTCAGTATTCTGCTCATAATAGTAGCAGTGGTAAGCATAGCCACGCTTGGAACAATTAAAACGGAAACTGATAATGTTATAGATAATACCATAACAATGAAAGAAAAAAGTCTCGCTATAGACGTTTCTATGCTTGAAGCACGACGTTCTGAGAAAGACTTTTTTGCGCGTCGTGATCTTTCATACGTCGATAAAGTAAAAGCTTCGGTTTCAAACGTCAGGAAACAAGCAGGGGAGATAAAAGCACTTAATATACCCCAGGAACAAAAGGACGCAACAGAAAAAATAATTGCTGACATTAATGGTTATGAAAAAGCCTTCCTTGAGACTGTTGAACTAATTAAAACAAAAGGTCTCGATGAGACCCAGGGACTTCAATTTGAAATGAGGAGTGCTGTGGCTGTTATTGAAGCAGATATACAGAAACAGAATAATGACCAGCTTATGGCAGATATGCTGACACTGAGGAGGAATGAAAAAGATTACATAATGCGGCAGGACGTGGCATACCAAAAGAAATTGCATGATAATGAATTGATAATGAAAAACCATCTTGCAGCAAGCTCTCTTCCTCAGAATGTAAAGGATGATATTAATATCAAACTCGTCACATATACGGCAGCCTTTGACAAGATAGTAGATATTGATACCAAGATAGCATCCAAAACAGCAGAATTCACAACCTTTGTGCATGCCATAGAGCCCGAAATCACAGCTTTTGAAACAGCAGCAGACGAAGAACAAATCACGGCACTTGCTGGAATAGCCACAACGAATTCAACTGCTAAAACTACGATAATCATACTCTCCATAATAGCGATAGTATCCGGTCTTGGTATCGGGATATATATCTCCCGCGCTATCACAAGACCAGTGGATGAAGTTGTCCTTGGTGCCAAAGACATTGCTTCAGGAAAACTCAATGTCAGTATGCAAAATACGTCTAAGGACGAAATTGGCACGCTCTCCGGCACATTCCAGAATATGGCAAATGACCTGAATAATGTAATCGGAGATGTTAGCAATGTGATGGGAGCAATATCAGAAGGAGACCTCTCAAAGCATATCCAGGTGGAAGCAAAAGGCGATTTCGGCAAAATAACTTCATCGATAACCAACATGCAGACAGATATCCAGGGAGTTATCGGCGATGTCAATGAAGTACTGGATTCGATGTCCCATGGCGACCTGACAAAACATATCCAGGTTGAAGGTAAAGGTGATTTCGGCAAGATAACAAACGGCGTGGATAACCTGCAAAAGAGCTTGCAGCAATTAATACTATCCATGAGGCAAAGCGCCGAAAGAGTGGCTTCAACCGCCCAGGAACTTTCAGCTACAAGCGAACAGATGAAAGCCTCAACAGACCAGATATCCGGCACATCACAGGACATTGCCAGGGGTGTAGGCGCACAGGCAACCAAGATGGCTGAAATAACCCGTGCCATGAAGGAGCTATCAGAAAGCGTCGAGCAGGTTGCCTCGAATTCACAGAAAGCAGCCGAAGGCGCAAATGCAGCCAGCACAACAGCCCAGAAAGTGGGCAAAATGTCAAATGATGTTGCTAATAAGATGACAGAAATACAGTCAACAGTGGATAATTCGGCAGGTGTTATAAAACAGCTTGATGGTAAATCACAAAAGATAGGTGAAATAATCGGTGTTATCACAAATATCGCTGACCAGACAAATCTGCTTGCATTGAACGCGGCAATAGAAGCAGCAAGAGCGGGAGAGCATGGAAGAGGCTTTGCGGTTGTTGCTGATGAAGTAAGGAAGCTAGCTGAAGAATCCCGTAGCGCAGCCAACCAGATCACGGAATTGATAAAAGATATACAGCAAGGCACAAAACAGGCTGTAACGACCATGGAACAGGGAACAAAAACGGTAGGTGAAGGAGGAAAGACAATCGCAGATACCGTGAATGCCATAAACGAGATCGTCAAAGCAGCAGCAGAGGTTGCAACAATGGTTCAGGAAATAGCGGCAGCCGCAGAAGAACAATCGGCATCTGTTGAAGAAGTGACTTCCTCAGTAGAGGATGTTTCAGCTATAAGCGAACAATCCGCAGCAGGCACACAGGAAACATCAGCAGCTGCAGAACAGCAATCTGCTTCAATGGAACAGCTTGTAAAAGCTGCCCAGGATATGGCTATGTTATCAAATGAACTGCAGGATCAAGTTGGAAAGTTCAATCTTGGAGATTCTGTCTTGACATCAAAAAATGTTCACGGGCAGCCAGCGATGGAAACCAGATACGTCCCGGAACAACCAAAGGTAGAACCTAAACATGTTCCAGAAAAACCAAAGGCTGAACCTAAACATGTCCCGGAGCATAAGACTGCTGACCATAAGCGGACAGTTAATCAGAAGAAAACAGTCGAACCCAAAACTTCAGACAAAACTCAAGATAAGATTCCAGTAAATGAGGAAATAACTCAAGATAAGAGCCCTCAGCCTGTTGAAAGTCTTGAAGACCTGACAAAATAGGAGGAGACAATGGCGCAAATACAACCACAGGATGCAAAAGCAAAATCCGGCGACGAGCTGCAGCTCGTCGTTTTTAATATCGGCACTGAAGAGTTCGGTGTCGAGATCATGAACGTGCAGGAGATCATCCGCATGACCAATATCACAAAAATACCGCAGGCATCGGGATATGTGAAAGGAATAATCAACCTTCGCGGCAAAATAATCGTGGTAATAAACCTGAACGTGATAATGGGCATGGATAGCAAAGAACATAATGAGAATACGCGCATCATTGTTGCTGATATCGGCGAGACAGTGATGGGTTTTGTCGTTGATTCAGTAAGTGAAGTAATACGCCTTCCTGAAAGCAGTGTTGAACCGGCGCCTGCTGTGATTGCCAATAAGATAGGTACGGAATATGTACGCGGTGTAGGCAAGATGGAAGACAGGCTGCTTATTCTCCTTGATCTTGATAAGATACTCAGCGCAAGTGAACTTCATAATGTAAATACCATAGCCTCCGAAGCGGCAACAGCGACCACTTAAATGAACTGCTTTTTCTATTTTCCTTCACACTTTTTTCACAAATCTCTATATCAGGATGCAGATTGCTTCTATCCTATAAAAATAGATTGATCAGACATTCTCATTTATATAAAAAACGGAGACATAAAAATGGTTTCAATAAAATATAAATTAATCCTTCCGATTGGCCTTCTTCTTTTGATAATTCTATCCCTGAGCAGCCTGTTTTCTTTTTTTGTTACTGAGAGGGCAGTGACGGGCAGTGCATTGCAGTCCATGGATAAGGAAATGGATCAAAAAATCAATGAAATCCAGTCTTTACATGACAGCGCAAGCAATGATCTGGTTATCGCTGTAAATTATCCTGTCTTTAGGGAATACTTTTATCTTCCAGAAACAAAAAATGGTAATATATACAATGATCAGGGGATTATCCAGTTCACCCCCAGGCAGAATGAACTGAGGGAAAAAATCGGGGAATGGACGCAATTTATCCAGAGCAGGATGCCTGTTGAGGAAACCTGTCTAATTGACAGTACAGGTCAGGAACATTCAAGAATAACAAACAGGGAGATAGCGCCCGTTGAAGATTTCTCCAGTGAGGAGGACGGGTCTGATTTTTTTAAGAAAACGCTCATGATCGATAAGGAAAACGAAGTCCATGTGGCATATCCCTATATGTCAGCCGATGCGTTAAAATGGGTTTTTGCTTATGCTACCCCAATATTCCTGGAAGATGGCAGTAAGCCCGCATTGTATCACTTTGAGATGCCAATCTCATACTTCCAGGGAATCATCGGCAAGACAGGCTCAGGCAGGACCTTTGTTCTTGACCGTGATAACTTCCTGATAGCGGACAGCGCCAGCAATATAGATATTAACCTGAAAAAAGGAGAGGAACCGGAAAATTCTGTTTTTAAGGATTATATGCCTTCGGTTGATACCATATCCACAAGCGAGGGCTTCAGAGAGTATGTTTTGCTGATGAAAGAAGGCAGGGAAGGCACAGGGTCATATGAAGACAATGGCACCACATACTATATTATATACAGAAAGCTGCCGCTGTTTGGCTGGAGCATCGCAAATATAAAAAGTTATGATGAACTGCTGCAGGGAGATATAACGCTCAGCAAACTGAAGAATACAATGTTTTTGATAATAATTGGTTCTCTAATAATCTGTACCGCTGTACTGGGTAAAATGGTGAAAGGAACCATCACAAAACCGATAGATGCAATGCTTAATGCTTCAAATAAAGTCGCTGAAGGCGACCTTACTATACAGCTCAAGAATGATTCAAAAGATGAAGTTGGAAAATTATCAAATGCCATCCACACCATGGCCGGGAATTTAAAGGGTGTGCTTGGAAAAGTGCAGCAGTCGGCGCTGAACGTATCGTCCACAGCCCAGGAACTCTCGGCATCAAGTGAGGAAATGAAAGTCTCAACATACCAGATATCAAATACAACACAGGATATAGCAACCGACGTAAGTTCACAGGCCACAAAGATGGTTGAGATAAGCCGCGCCATGAAGGAGATGTCAGAAAGCGTCCGGCAGGTCGCGAAGAACTCCCAGAAAGCCGCAGAAGGAGCAAACTCAGCCAGCACGACAGCGCAAAATGTGAGCAAGATGTCGGATGATGTGGCAAAAAAGATGTCAGAGATACAATCAACCGTGGGTGGTTCTGCAGCAATTATCAAACAGCTTGATGGGAAATCCCAGCAAATTGGGGAGATTATCGAGGTTATCACAAACATTGCAGACCAGACAAATCTGCTTGCATTAAACGCTGCCATAGAAGCTGCGCGCGCAGGAGAACATGGCAGGGGCTTTGCAGTGGTCGCGGATGAGGTCAGGAAACTTGCTGAGGAATCAAGGAATGCAGCCAACCAGATCACTGGCCTGATAAAAGAGATACAGCAGGGCACTAAACAGGCTGTGACTGCAATGGAACAGGGCACAAAGACGGTAGGTGAGGGCGCAAAGAATGTAGCGGATACCATAACTGCCATTAATGAAATAGTCAAAGCTGCGGTATCTGTTGCCACAATGGTTCAGGAAATAGCTGCAGCGGCTGAAGAACAGTCTGCGTCAGTCGAGGAAGTAACCGCATCTGTTGAAGACGTATCTGCAATTAGCGAGGAATCAGCAGCCAGAACACAGGAAACATCAGCGGCTGCAGAAGAGCAGTCAGCTTCAATGGGCCAGCTTGTGAATGCAGCCCAGCAACTTGCACGACTATCAAATGAACTGCAGGCTGAAGTGAGTAAGTTCTATCTGGGTGAAACAGCTTCATATACAATAAAACAGGCGCAGGAACCAATGAAGATAATGGAACCATCGAAGGTAGAGCAAAAACCAATTCCTGACCATGGGATCACTGAAAGCAAGACCACAGAACATAAACTTGCTGAAAGCAAGAAGAAACAGAAGGAACATACAACTCCTGGCAAGATTTCAGCTAAGGACAAAAAACCACAGGAAAGTATCAGTACTGCAGTCGAAGGTCTTGATGAGCTGATAAAATAGGAGATATTATGGCAGAAATACAACCACAGGATGCAAAAGCAAAATCCGGCGACGAGCTGCAACTCGTCGTTTTTAATATCGGCACTGAAGAGTTCGGTGTCGAGATCATGAACGTGCAGGAGATCATCCGCATGACCAATATCACAAAGATACCGCAGGCATCAGGATATGTGAAGGGAATAATCAACCTTCGCGGCAGGATAATCGTGGTAATAAACCTTAATGTGATATTGGGTATGGAAAGCAAAGAACATAATGAGAATACGCGCATCATTGTCGCGGATATCGGCGAGACCGTAATGGGTTTTGTCGTTGATGCAGTGAGTGAGGTCATCCGCCTTCCTGAAAGCAGTGTTGAGCCGGCACCTGCTGTTATTGCCAATAAGATAGGTACGGAATATGTACGCGGCGTAGGAAAGATGGAAGACAGGCTGCTTATTCTCCTTGACCTTGATAAGATACTCAGCGCAAACGAACTTCATAATATAAACAAAATAACAACAGAAGCAACAGAAGCAGCGACCGTGTAGAGGCACTGCTTTTTTTCACACCTTTTTCACAAATCCGTTTATAAACTAGTGGGTTCTCTTTCATACCTATTATAGTAATCTGGGGGTATTCTCTCAGGTTAGAATTATTGGTGAATGGAGGAATAAATTAAAATGGTAAGTATAAAAGATATATCTTTGAGCAAGAAGTTATTAGGGGGGTTCGGTCTTATCAGTCTCCTGCTTTTAATAATAACTTTAGTAAGTATAACAACAATGAACACTATCCAGGATGGAAATAACAAAGTGATCGAAAATACGATCGCAATGAACGAAAAGAGTCTTTCCATAGATGTAAATATGCTTCAGGCAAGACGCTCTGAGAAAGACTTTTTTGCGCGTCTTGATCTTACATATGTCGATAAGGTAAAAGCTTCTGTAGCAAAAGTCAGGAAAGAGGCGCAGGATATTCAGGAACTTGACGTCCCCCAGGAAAGAAAGGAGATGGCAGGAAAAATAATAACCGCAATAGAAGCTTATGAAAAAGCCTTTCTTGAGACTGTTGAACTCTATAAGATAAAAGGATTTGATGAAAGCTCAGGGCTACAGCTTGAACTTATTACAAAAGCCAGTGATGTTGAAACTGAAATCAAAAACCAGGGGGATAATCTCTTATACGCAGAAATATTGGAATTGAGGCGGGATGAAAAGAATTATATAATAAGAAAAGACGTTGCAAATCAGAAGACACTGCACGATAATGAAAAGATACTCATAAACGATCTGGCAGCAAGCAAAATATCTCAGGATAAAAAGAACATTATTAATACAAAATTACTTGCATATACCGCAACTTTTGATAAATTGGTTACTACCGATACCAATATAGCATCAAAAACAGCCGAATTCACAAATTACGTTCATACTATAGAACCCCTGATAGCTGAGTTCGAAAAAGATGCCGGGGACGATAAAGTAGCACAGATTACCGAAATGGCAAGTACAAATTCAACTGCAAAAACAGCTGTATTAATGCTCTCTCTGGTAGCCATAGTATCAGGTCTTGGCATTGGCTTTGTTATTCGCAGCCTGATCACAAAACCTGTGGATGAATTAATATCAGGTGCAAAGACAATATCAGATGGGAAACTGGATGTTAAGTTGCTCAATAATTCAAAAGATGAAATAGGTGTACTTTCAAATACATTCCAGACCATGGCGAACGATTTGAATGCTGTTATCGCGGACACCAATAGGGTACTTTCTGCAATGTCCATGGGTGATCTGACCAAAAATATATCGGTGCAGGCAAAAGGAGATTTCGAGAAAATCACCACTGGTATACAGATAATGCAAAACAGCATATATAAACTTATATCGTCCATGAAGGCCAGCGCCGAAAAAGTAGCATCTACTGCCCAGGAACTCTCGGCATCAAGCGAACAGATGAAAGTAGCCACTGACCAGATATCAGATAGCACGCGGGATATAGCAAAAGGCGTAAACTCCCAGTCATCCAAAATGATTGAGGTGAGCCGTGCCATGAGAGAAATGTCAGAAAGCATCCAGACAGTCGCCGTGAATGCCCAGAAAGCCTCTGAAAGTGCTGGTTCAGCCAGCTCCATTGCCCAGAATGTAGGCAAATTGTCAGCTGATGTATCGAAAAAGATGACAGAGATACAGTCAAATGTAGATAATTCTGCAACAGTCATCAAACAGCTTGCTGGTAAATCGCAGGAAATAGGTGAGATAATAGGGGTTATCACCAATATCGCAGACCAGACTAACCTCCTTGCCTTAAACGCAGCCATAGAAGCTGCACGAGCAGGAGAACACGGCAGGGGTTTTGCAGTAGTTGCTGATGAAGTCAGGAAACTCGCTGAAGAATCACGCGATGCTGCCAACCAGATCACTGGCCTGATAAAAGAGATACAGCAGGGCACTAAACAGGCTGTGACTGCAATGGAACAGGGAACAAAGACAGTAGGTGAAGGCGCAAAGAACATAACAGATACCGTGAATGCCATAGACGGGATCGTCAAAGCAGCGGCAGATGTTGCAACAATGGTACAGGAAATAGCAGCAACCGCCGAGGAACAGTCTGCCTCGGTTCAGGAAGTCACATCTTCAGTAGATGATGTTTCAAGTATAAGTGAACAATCAGCAGCAGGCACACAGAAAACATCTGCGGTCGCTGAAGAGCAGGCAGCTACAATGAAACAGCTTGTAGCCGCAGCCCAGGAAATGGCAAGATTAGCCTCGGATTTAAATTCCGAAGTGAATAAGTTCAATCTTGGTGATGGTGCTTCAACAGAATCAAAACAGGTGCATAAGGCATCAAAGGATGAAAAGGCTGAATTGAAAGACAGTCATTTCAGTCAGGATCTGGTTGCACCTGCAAACTGTTGGGAATTCAAGAAATGCGGAAGGGAAGTTGGCGGAAAGAATGTGAAAGAACTGGGCGTGTGTAAGGCCAGCCCTGATAACGGACGAGATTGCTGGAAAGTCGCAGGAACATTCTGTGGTGGAAAGGTACAGGGAACAGCGGCTCAAAAACAGGTTAGTTGCATGGTTTGTGAATGGTATAAAGAAGTCAATAATGGAGGACATAATGGCTGAAAAACAACCACAGGATGCAAAAGCAAAATCCGGCGACGAGCTGCAGCTCGTCGTTTTTAATATCGGCACTGAAGAGTTCGGTGTTGAGATCATGAACGTGCAGGAGATCATCCGCATGACCAATATCACAAAGATACCACAGGCATCAGGATATGTGAAGGGAATAATCAACCTTCGCGGCAGGATAATCGTGGTAATAAACCTGAATGTGATATTGGGTGTGGAAAGCAAAGAACATAATGAGAATACACGCATCATTGTCGCGGATATCGGCGAGACAGTGATGGGTTTTGTCGTTGATGCAGTAAGTGAGGTAATACGCCTTCCTGAAAGCAGTGTTGAGCCGGCACCTGCTGTCATTGCAAATAAGATAGGTACGGAATATGTGCGCGGCGTAGGCAAGATGAAAGACAGGCTGCTTATTCTCCTTGATCTTGATAAGATACTTGGCGCAAACGAACTTCATAATATAAACAAAATAACAACAGAAGCGGCAGCAGCGACCGTGTAAAGGCGCTGCTTTTTTTCTTTTTTTCACACCTTTTTCACAAATCTATTTATAAATCGGTAAATTTATTTTATCATTACCTAAAATTTTTGGAAAGAGCGAATATTATGGAAACCAAAGACATCAGCATAAAATATAAAATTATAATTTTTGGATTGATTTTATCGATAATACCTGTGATGATCATCGGTTTATATGCCTATAATGAAATGGAAAGCTCATTAAATACAGAGATACAGAGTAAATTAACAGAACAGGTTAAACTGGAAAAAGATATCGTAGATATGACATTTTCTCTTGCACAGGATAATGTCAACAATTCACTCGGAGTTGCAAAAACCCAATTCTATTCCAGGGGAAAACCCAGTATCGTAAATGGCAAGATGCAACTTGGCAACAATCATGTAGTGAATGGGAACTTTGAGATTGTAGATTCAGTTAAAAATATGGTAGGGGGTACAGCAACGGTATTTCAGGTTATAGGGGATGAAGCGGTCCGGATTTCAACAAATGTAATTAATACCGATGGTTCACGCGCAGTGGGAACAACAGTTTCAAAACCGGTGTATGATGCTGTTATAACGCGCGGTGAAACATATTACGGCAGGGCATGGGTAGTTAATGCATGGTATCTTACGGCTTATGAACCGATTAAGGACGGATCGGGGAAAATTATAGGTATTTTGTATGTTGGTATTCCTGAAGATCCATTCGTAAATAAAATCAAAGAAATGATGAAAAATATAGTCGTGGGAAAAACAGGTTATATGTATGTAATTAACTCAAAAGGCGACCTGATAATACACCCGAACCTCGAAGGACAGAATCTCTATGAATATGATTTCATTAAAGAAATAACACAAACAAAAGAAGGTTACATTGAATATGTATGGGAAGGGAGGGATAAAGTGGTTGCATATACTTATTATGAACCCAGGGATTGGATAATTGCTTCAGGAAGTTATCTTGAAGATTTCAGCGATCCGGTTTATGCAATAAGGAATGGCCTGATAATAGTAATCTTAATTTTTTCAGTACTGGGTTCGATTATTGGAATATGGTTTTCAAGATACCTCACCAAGCCAATCGGCAGAATGCTTCGTATCTCCAATAAGATCGCAGCAGGCGACCTGACAGTCGATGTAAAACGGATGTCAAATGATGAGATAGGCCAGTTATTCGGTGCCCTTGGTACTATGAATGAAAACCTGAGATCAGTTATCGGAAAAGTGCAAAGCTGTGCATTGAAAGTAGCCTCCACGGCTCATGAACTTTCAGCATCAAGTGAAGAGATGAAAGCATCCACTGACCAGATATCAAACACCACACAGGAGATTGCAACAGGTGTAAGCTCACAGGCTTCCAAAATGTCTGAGATCACCCGTGCCATGAAGGAGATGTCAGAAAGCGTCCAGCAGGTCGCTGTGAACTCCCAGAAGGCAGCACAAGGTGCAGACGCTGCCAGCACAACTGCACAGAACGTAGGCAAGTTGTCAGAAGATGTGGCCAAAAAGATGTCAGAAATCCAGTCAACTGTAGATGGTTCAGCAACTGCTATAAAACAGCTTGAAGGCAAATCGCAGCAGATAGGCGAGATAATAGGGGTCATCACTAATATCGCTGACCAGACAAACCTTCTTGCCTTAAACGCAGCCATAGAAGCTGCACGGGCAGGAGAACATGGCAGGGGTTTTGCCGTAGTTGCTGATGAGGTAAGGAAACTCGCTGAAGAATCACGTGATGCTGCCAACCAGATCACAGGATTGATAAAAGATATACAGCAGGGAACAAAGCAGGCTGTAACGACTATGGAACAGGGAACAAAGACAGTAGGTGAAGGCGCAAAAACAATCGCAGATACCGTGAATGCCATAGACGGGATCGTCAAAGCAGCGGCAGACGTTGCAACAATGGTTCAGGAAATAGCAGCAGCAGCACAAGAGCAGTCTGCCTCGGTTGAAGAAGTAACCTCTTCAGTAGAGGACGTATCAACCATAAGCGAACAATCAGCAGCAGGCACACAGGAAACATCAGCATCTGCAGAAGAACAGTCGGCCACAATGGACCAGCTTGTGAATGTAGCCCAGGAAATGGCAAAATTATCAAATGAATTACAGGCTGAAGTTGCCAAATTCAAAATTGATAAATCTGCAAAAGAACAAAAAAATGCGTATGAACCTGCAAAGGTTGAGAACAAACCTGTTCATGAACATAAAGCACCTGAACATAAAGCACCTGAACATAAAGCACCTGAACATAAAGCACCTGAACATAAGGCATCTGAAAACAAGACACCTAAACATGAAACTGTGAAACCCGGATCTGAAAGCACCCGGAAGAAAACAGAAGAACACAGTGCTTCAGACACTATATCAAGTAAGGATGAGATAGCTGATGTTGGAAGCAGTCATCCTGATTTGACCCTTGAAGAACTGACAAAATAGAAGGAGACAATGGCTGAAAAAAAGTATGGCCACTGATTCTGCCTGAAATAGTTGTTTATTTGTCCTATATTTTTAAAAATATGGAGATAAAAATGAAAATAATAAAAATAATCGATGCTGCAAATGAATTGACCATTAATAAATTCAATATTGGTTTGAAAATCACTTACAGCTTCATTGTAGCTGATGTACTGATGTTAATGATAGGATTTATAGGTTTATATGAGGAGAGCTTAAGCGTTTATATTGATCCGAAACTGGCTATCATACTTGGTATTATTTTCATTATATTTTCATCCGTACTGATGTGTATAGGACTGACCCGTTCTATAATGAAACCTTTAAATGAATTTATGAATGCTGCTGACAAGATCGCTGAGGGGGATTTAACAATAGAAGTAGATGTCTCATCAAAGGACGAACTCGGAAAGCTTGCCGAATATTTCAAGAGAATGACTTTAAATCTGCGGACTCTAACAGGCAAAGTCCAGAATGTCACATCAAAGGTAGCCATTACTGCCCAGGAACTTTCAGGATCAAGTGAGGAAATGAAAGCTTCCACAGACCAGATTTCAAACACCACGCAGAATATTTCTTCAGGTATAAGCTCTCAGGCATCCAAGATTAGTGAAGTCAGCCGTGCGATGAAGGAAATATCACAGAGCGTCCAGCAAGTTGCAACGAGCTCGCAAAAAGCAGCCGATGGCGCAACTGCCGCAAGCACTACCGCTTCGCAGGTTGGTAAAATGTCCGGTGATGTAACGCAGAAGATTGCTGAGATCCAATCAACAGTGGATAATTCAGCAACTGTAATAAAACAGCTTGACGGTAAATCACAGCAAATAGGCGAGATAATAGGGGTCATCACTAATATCGCTGACCAGACAAACCTTCTTGCATTGAACGCAGCCATAGAAGCTGCACGTGCAGGAGAGCATGGAAGAGGCTTTGCAGTGGTAGCGGATGAAGTAAGGAAACTCGCTGAAGAATCACGTAGTGCTGCAAACCAGATAACCAGTCTGATAAAAGAGATACAGCAGGGTACAAATCAGGCTGTTGTGGCCATGAAACAGGGTAAGCAGACCGTTTCTGACGGAACAAAAATCATGGAAAGCACAGTATCAGCTATCAACCAGATAGTCAGGGCAGCAGCAGACGTGGCAGCAATGATTAATGAAATTGCAGCAGCCACAGAACAACAATCCGCATCCGTTGAAGAAGTAACAGCATCTGTTGAAGATGTGTCAGCCATAAGCGAACAATCGGCAGCAGGTACACAGGAAACATCAGCAGCAGCACAAGAGCAGGCAGCAACAATGGATGTGCTTGTTAATGCAGCCAGGGAACTTGCAAAATTATCAAATGAATTGCAGGATGAAGTTGCCAAATTCAATATCGGTGAATAGGAGGATACAATGGCGCAAATACAACCACAGGATGCAAAAGCAAAATCCGGCGACGAGCTGCAGCTCGTCGTTTTTAATATCGGCACTGAAGAGTTCGGTGTCGAGATCATGAACGTGCAGGAGATCATCCGCATGACCAATATCACAAAGATACCGCAGGCATCAGGATATGTGAAGGGAATTATCAACCTTCGCGGCAGGATAATCGTGGTGATAAACCTTAATGTGATAATGGGCATGGAAAGCAAAGAAAACAATGAGAATACCCGCATCATTGTCGCAGATATCGGCGAGATAGTGATGGGTTTTATCGTTGATGCAGTAAGTGAGGTCATCCGCCTTCCTGAAAGCAGTGTTGAGCCGGCACCTGCTGTCATTGCCAATAAGATAGGTACGGAATATGTGCGAGGCGTAGGAAAGATGGAAGACAGGCTGCTTATCTTGCTTAATCTTGATAAGATACTCAGTGCAAACGAACTTCATAATATAAACAAAATAACAACAGAAGCAGCGACCGTGTAAAGGCGCTGCTTTTTTTCACACATATATTAGATAAAAATTAAAAGGTAATATTATGAGCTTTATGAAAACTATAGATGAGGTCAATAAGTTAACCCTTGATAGATTAAATATTGGACTGAAAATCGCTTATGGTTTCATTGTAGTTAACATATTGTGGTTAATCGTGGGGTATTTTGGCTATTATCATGATAGAATTATCACGTTTATTGACACTGATGAGATAATCATAATTTTAATTTTTTTAGCAATCACATCATCTCTATTCATATGCATTGGATTGACACGTTCCATTATGAAGCCATTAAATGAATTTGATATCGCTGCTAAACGAATATCTGCAGGAGATCTCACAATAGATATTAAATTTATATCTAATGATGAACTCGGAAGACTTGCAGGATACTTCAGAAAAATGACATCTACACTCAGGTGTATTACTGGAAAGGTGCAGAATATCTCTTTAACAGTGGAAACTAAAGCACATGAGCTTTCTGAATCAAGCAGGGGGTTGAAATCTTCAATTGATAATATATCAAATAATACAAAGGGTATAGCAGAAGTATCAGGCCAGCAATCAAATAAAATAGAAAATATCAATGAGATCGTAAATGAGATGTCACTCATCAAGCAGCAGGTTACAGTTGGATCGGAAAGGACGGCGCAGGTTACAAAAGATTCCAATAATACAGCAAAAGAATTACTCCAGAAATCAAAAGACCTGATGAACAAAATAAAGGATATTCAGAACTCAGTAAATAAATCTGCCGTTGTTATAAAGAATCTTGATAGTAGTTCTGAAAAGATAGGTGAAATAGTGGGAGTAATAACTAATATTGCAGACCAGACAAACCTGCTTGCCCTGAATGCTGCAATTGAAGCAGCCCGCGCTGGAGATCATGGAAAAGGATTTGCTGTTGTGGCAAATGAAGTAAAGAAACTTGCAGAAGAATCAAGGAATTCGGCAAATGAAATCACAGGACTGATAAGAGGTATACAACAGGAAACTAAAAAGGCTGTGAATAACATGGATCATGGAACAAAAACCGTTACTGATGGCATAGGAACGATCGACTCCACTATATCTTCAATAGATAGTATAGTTGAAGCGTCTGAAAATGCTGCTAATATGTTCGGTGAAATAATTGAAATGGCAAAAATGGAGACAACTTCAATGGAAAAAGTAAAATCCTCAGTTGATGACATTTCCATACTCGCTAAAAAATATAATGCGGCTATTGAGGAAGCAGATGCACAGGTCCATGAGCAGGTGGCATCTATAAGCAGGTTCACAGATATCGCCAGGGAGTTAGCGGAATTATCGGGTGAATTAAAAAATGAAATTGCTTTATTCAAACAAAAATAATTGAATTTCACACATTTTTCACAATTGGGTTTATGATGATATGAAGAGATTAACGAGTGTTATGGCACCAAATAATTGCTGGGAATTAAAAAATTGCGGAAGAGAGAAAGGCGGAAAAAAAGTAAGCGAATTGGGAATCTGTCCCGCATCACCTTCTCATGGCAGAGATTGCTGGGCTGTAGCGGGAACTTTCTGTGGCGGCAAGGTTCAAGGATCCTTTGCTCAAAAAAAAGCAAGCTGTTTGACATGTGATTGGTATAAAACAGTAAACTCAACCTGAAAATCCTAATTTTTTATATTTTTAATAAAATTATTATTATCTTATTGTCTATTATTCCTATTTCACACTTTCTTCACAAAATATCTTATATTCAGGAAAAATCAATTTTCAATTAAATATTACATCGCATCTCCCTAAAAACGATTTTTAGAGGTTTATTATGGAATTAATGAAAATAATGGATTCAGTCAATGACCAGACTCTTAACAGGTTCAAAATAGGTATGAAAATCGCTTATGGTTTCATTGTTGTTGATATTCTTATGCTGATCGTGGGTTTTATGGGTTTATACGGGAAGAGTGTAAGCGCTTATATTGACCCTGGACAGGCCATTATCCTGTGTATTTTATTCGCAATAGTCTCTTCCATACTCATGTGTATCGGATTGACACGTTCAATCATGAAACCATTGAATAATTTCAGCCATACAGCCGACAGGATATCAGAGGGGGATTTAACAACTGAAATAAATGTCTCCTCAAAGGATGAACTCGGACAACTGGCTGAATATTTCAGGAAAATGACATCAAACCTCAGGCATCTGGCAGGTAAAGTCCAGAACGTATCGTCAAAAGTAGCTAATACGGCACATGAACTTTCCGCATCAAGTAAGCAGATAAAAGCTTCCTCAGACCAGATATCAAACACCACACAGGAAATTGCAACAGGTGTGGGCCAGCAGTCATCCAAGATGGCTGAAGTTACCCGCGCCATGAAGGAAATGTCAGAAAGCATCCAGCAGGTTGCGGTGAACTCACAGAAAGCAGCCCAGAGCGCAAGTACAGCCAGCACGACTGCCCAGCAGGCAGGCAAGATGTCGGAAGATGTGGCACAGAGCATGACGGGAATCCGATCGACAGTAGATAATTCAGCAACTGTAATAAAGCAGCTTGATGGGAAGTCACAAAAGATAGGTGAAATTATCGGTGTTATCACAAATATCGCAGACCAGACAAACCTCCTTGCCTTGAACGCTGCAATAGAAGCAGCAAGAGCAGGAGAACATGGCAGGGGTTTTGCAGTGGTAGCGGATGAAGTCAGGAAACTGGCAGAGGAATCACGTAGTGCTGCGAACCAGATAACCGGATTGATAAAAGAGATCCAGGAAGGTACGAAACAGGCTGTAGTTGCAATGGAAAAAGGCACAAAGACTGTTGAGGAAGGAACAAAGACAATGGAAGGCGCCGTATCAGCGATAAATAATATAGTCAGGGCAGCAGCAGACGTGGCAGCAATGATTAATGAAATTGCGGCAGCCGCAGAACAACAATCCGCATCCGTTGAAGAAGTAACAGCATCTGTTGAAGATGTGTCAGCCATAAGCGAACAATCGGCAGCAGGTACACAGGAAACATCAGCAGCCGCAGAAGAGCAGACCGCATCAATGGACCAGCTTGTTAATGCAGCCCAGGAACTTGCAGGATTATCAAATGAATTGCAGGTAGAAGTTGCTAAGTTCAATATAGGTGAGAGAACAGGCAGGTAAAAGGAGGCAGAAGAGGTAACAACCAATTTTTCACACCTTCTATTTTCCGCCAAAAATTGCGAAATCCTCCCAATAAAGTTGTATATTTCTAACAAAAACATAAGTTTTATATAGTAATGTTATAAATATACAACATTATGTTGTAATTATACAACATATGGAGGTCTTGTAATTATGGAAAAAGAAAAAGTGAAAGGAACCGATACATGGTTAATACTTATCTGGATATATATAGTCGCAGCCGTTTACAGTATCCTGTATGGAAATTTCTTCTTAAAAGAAATCATAATGACTGTTGCCGGAATAGCTCTGCTGGTGAATTTTATTGTTCGAAAAAGAAAATATAGAGCCGAAATGAAAGCAGATGAAATGATGAAACGGATTTCAGGGATTTCATCGGATTTTGCCTTCATTGCAGCAATATCAACTATTTCCATATTGGCAATATTGTTTGATGATTACCCCTCATTGATCGATACACGAGGTGTTTTATTCATTCTGGTGGCTGTTTTGGTTGTTTCAAAAGTTGCCTGTCAATTGTATTATTTAAATATTAGTAAAGAAGTAAATTATTAAATTGGAATTGTATTCACGCTCTTGAAATTCTATCCCCACATTGGCCTTATTCTTCTTTCTTGAAGATTAAGATTTTAACCACAAGATTTATTACTAAGTTTCACTAATAAACAATAAACTCGTCTTTTTTTAGACCAGTTAAATTAATTTAGAGTAAGGAGGTTTAATTAAATGAATAAATATACAGGTATCCTGGCTTGCATGCTTGTGTTTGCAATGTTTGCAGGCACTGTTTCAAGCGAACAGGTAGCTACAGTCGAAAAGATGCCTGCTGGTGTTATGCCAGCGCCAGATCAGGCATTTAATTTCACAAAGATTGAAATTTCTCCCCAATATACGAATTTCAGGTTAATGCCGGGAGAAAACAAAGAAACGACGGTCACAATCAGGAACAAAGAGAAAAAAGCAGTTAGCGTCAAACCCAATATAGTATTAGCGCCATACGGGGGATACAATGTGGATCCGGCATGGATCACAGTCACTCCTGAGAGTGCAGAAATACCAGCAGGGGGAAACCAGAAATTCACCATTAAAGTTACCGTACCGGGAGATGCATCAATAGGTAATTCCGGTGTCCAGGTGGCATTCACGGATGAAACCATGCCAACGCCATATCCAAGTCCTGTCCCTAATTATATTCATGCGCTGCAGATGTCAATTGATGTGTGGACTAAACCAAAGATACAGATAATGGCACCATATATAAACGATATGCTTGAAGCAGGAAGAGGTTATGACTTTGAGGTAAAACTCAAGAATATCGGGACGGAAGCAATAAAAATCGATCCCAAAATGAGTAATGATAACATGTTCTACGGCGGGCCAGGGCAGATGGCGCCAGCTTTTACCGATGATGCAATAACAATAACTTCACCGGCCAATGTTCCTGCTGGCGGGACTGAAACCGTAAAAATCCATGTGCAGGTTCCCGCAGATGCAAAAGGTTATTATAACGGGGCCATAAAACTTAACATCGATGACCCATCAATTCAGGAATGGGACAGCAGGGTCCAGTTAAGCTTCAATGTCTGGACGCAACCATCTGAGCCATTTGTGAAGAGTTTTAGCATGAAAGAGGTAAAGCCACTGACTATTGAGATAAGCTCCGGTTCTAATTACGGGTATCCATACGGGATGGCAACTGGAAAAAATAAGAAAGATCCATCTTTTGAAACAACACTTATTGGGCCCAATGGTCCGGTTGACCTTAATGTCACAAAGACAGTGATTAGAGGTATGGTGAATATGGGCGGCCAGATCCCGCCATGGGAACTTGACAGCAAGGGAATATACCAGGAAAATGGAGACCGGCTTTTAGAAACCTATGAGACGGGCGGTTTGATAGGCGAATGGACACTAAAAGTGCTGCCAAAGAACACAGAGAGTTTTGAATACTCTATACAAATAGGGGAGTAATCCTCTCCTGTTTGTTCCTGTTTATTTTCCCGGGTGCATGTGAAAAGACCTATTCCATATAGGAAAATGTTTATGGAGGTTAGAAAATGGATAATAAAATAATAGTTACTATTATATTGCTGATTCTCGGACTTGGTATCGGGCTTGCTCTTGACCAGGGGAACTTAAATTCAAATGTCAGGCCTGAATGGGTACATAATGTCCAATGGCAGGGTGACCGGCCGGATAATGCCGGAAAGATCGAAGAATTGTTATTTCTGGAAATAACTCCTTATAAAACGGAGTATGAACTGGTGAATATCAGTACAAAAGGTGATACGAATAAGATCGATATCAAGGTAACAGCCACTACACTTGATTCGGAAATTCCTGATATATACGATTTTGTATTTGAAAAAAATGAATTGTTGATGACAGGCTATCTTCTTGAAGCGATACCTGCGACTTACAGGAACGATGCTATCGGGATAGCGTTAACTGACAGGGATCTGGCTACATCTGTTAGCAATCTGGGTATCCCTTCCGTGAAACGGATTTTACCCAAAACATCTGAAAAATTCTACCTGCCAAAAACCCTGCTTAGCGTTTCATGGAAAGGTATTTCCGCGCTTGTTGATCCTGATGAAAGAAAAGTTGTCCGGGTCTGGAAAGAAGGCACAAATACGAATACAAATTAAATTTTTATATAGCAAATCTTATTAGTAATACAATCTTATCAGGCACAATAAAGGGCTCGTGGTCTAGCCGGTTATGACGTCGCTCTCACACAGCGGAGGTCCTGAGTTCGAATCTCAGCGGGCCCATATCAGGAATTGCAAAAATAGGACTGGTTCTTTGGAATTGAATATTCCTAAAAAATTGTGGAGTCAAGGTTTAAATATTTAAAGTGAGAATATAATCTCAGGTCAAAGGAGGCCGAAATTGTATGAATAGAGTTAAAACCTTATTACTTGTGGCAATGGTTTTAACCGCGGTAACGGCAGTTGCAGGAGCTGACGACCCAGTCAGTCCAGAGACAGGAGTTATTTCAGATTATTCAAAGAACAAAATAACCCGTGATGCAGT
This sequence comes from Candidatus Methanoperedens sp., assembly GCA_012026795.1. NCBI lineage: Archaea > Methanobacteriati > Methanobacteriota > Methanomicrobia > Methanosarcinales > Candidatus Methanoperedentaceae > Candidatus Methanoperedens > Candidatus Methanoperedens sp. The sequence continues at coordinate 11,016 of VEPM01000009.1, read as the reverse complement.
TAAAACCGAACTTAGCAATAAATATACAGCAGGAACGCTTACAAAAGCAGACCTGAAAAAAGCGATAACAACGGCTTACAATCATAATGTCCTGAAAAGGGAGGATATGAGGTGGTTGCTTGGCGAAATGTATAAAGAAGGCAAGCTCACGCGTGCGGACTTAAGATGGATTCTCACTGAAGCTTATAAGAATGGCGAGCTTACAAGGGATGACCTGCGGTTCATAATCGCGCAGGCATACAAGAACAACGAGCTAACCAGGGCAGATATGAAGTTCCTTATCATGGAAGCTTATAAAACCGGTGAACTCAAACGCGACGACATTGCATGGATAATAACCCATGCATACAAGAACGGCGAACTCACCCGCGAGGACATGAAATGGCTCATAGCTGGGGCTTATAAGGCTGGAGAGCTTACGCGGGATGATATCCGTGAAATAATTATCGTTGCATATAATCACAACGAACTCAAGCGCGATGATGTTAAATGGCTGCTCATCCAGGCATACAAGAACAATGAGCTTACGCGCGAGGATTTACGCATTATTATCACAGCAGCTTACCGCCACGGCGAGCTAACGAGGGCTGATGTCAAATGGCTCATTGTGGAAGCATATAAAGCAGGCGAACTTACAAGGGATGATGTGAGATCGATACTCCTTGAAGCCATCAAGCGCGGGGAACTGCGCAAAGCCGATGTGCTCTGGCTTGTCAAAGAGGCATACAGGGCAAATGAACTTACTACCTCGGACATCACAGAAGCAGAGGTAAATTCAGCCCCTGTTGAAAGTGAACCTGCAGGTGTGCCAACAGTAGAGACTATAACAGAACCCAACGCGGAAGCGGCATCAGATGCCATAACTGCTAAGACCTTTGACGAGGATAGCGCACCCGCTCCGGCAGAGTCCGTAATAAAGACAAAACAGGCGTGGATGCTCTACAAGTATGCCCTGTTACCTGTTGAGAAGCACAGGATAGGGATGGAAGCGATTATCGGATATGTCCAGTCCGCTGGCAAAGACGCTTCAAAACTTGTGACGTTGAAAGATAAATTCGTTTTACTTGCAGACCAGCTAAAAGCTGCGGCTGAGAAGAACGATTACCCGGGCGGGAAGAGCATAATCTCGCAGATGAAAGATACGGTCACAAGCTTCAGGACAGAAACCAAAACGCTTGTATCAGGCAATGAATCAGCCGCAAAAGATGCGCTAAACGCTGCACTTTCCGCGAACAGCGATTATTTCGACTCTCTTGTTACCGAAGCCAGGGAAGCCAGAAAGGACAGGAACCTTGAGTTTTTTGACCTGGCACTTGCAAGAGCCCAGGGAAGATTGGACAAGGCAAAGGAAAAGGGTATTGATGTAAGCGCCCTCCAGGCAAAGCTTGATGAAATAAGCAGTCTGAGAAGCGCTTTTGTCGATTCCATGAACGAAGGTATCTCTGCTTGCACTGGCGAGGGTCTGGGTAAGTGCACAAAACCTGAAGTTGAGGCATACAAGACCGTAAGAGATCAGATAAAAAACAAATACAAGGAGCTTGTCGAACTTGCAAAGACCGCAGGGCAGAGCCAGAGGTTCGCTGCTGCAATAACAAAGGCAAGAGATATTATCGCAAAGAGTGAAACGGCTCTGGCTGCTGCTCAGAAGCGCGGTATCGATGTTTCTGCTGAAAGTGCGGGAATCGATGAAATAAAGGGTCTTGTGGATTCAGCTGAGTCTAAATACAAGGCTGGCGACTTTAGCGGGGCAAAGGATGACCTCAAGAAAGCGCAGGATAAATTCAAAGAGCTCAAGAGTAACGCGATCTCAAGGAGGAAAGCTAAATGAGAAAACTACATCTGACACTGGCATGTCTCCTTATCCTTGCAGTGCTGTTTTCTGGCTGCACGGATAAGAGAGCAGATGATAAGCCTGGACAGCAACAGCAACCTGCTACAGGGGCGGAAATTGATGGGAACCTGAGCGTTCCCGGTGAAAAAGACCTGCTTGTAGAGGAACCGCTTTCAAGCGCGGATGAGAATGTGGATATGGGCTCATTGATATAAAGCCCATTTTCTTTTTTTTCTTGAAATATCATATCTTATCCCAGCTTCTTGAACAACCGCGCCTGGAAGCCGTGATATTTGCAGAATCCTTCTGCATCCTTCTGGTCTATGGTTTTGCTGTCAAAAGATGATATATCTGCAGAATATAATGCATAGGGTGAATTTCTTGCAATGACCTTTGCGCTTCCTTTGTAGAGCTTAACTTTTACAGACCCGGTCACTCTTTCCTGCGTCTTATCAATAAAAACGTTCAAATCCGAATAAAGCGGCTCATCCACAAGACCTTTGTAGGCAAGTTCGCTCCATGTATCATCGACAATTGACTTGAACCTCAATTCATCTCTTGTCAGGACAAGCTTCTCAAGATCTTTATGCGCCATAAGCAATATCGTAGCTGCGGGATGCTCATAGTTCTCCCTTGCCTTGATCCCGAGAACCCTGTCTTCGATCATATCAGTGCGCCCCACACCATGCGCCCCGCCAATTGCGTTGAGCTTCTGGATCAATGAAACCCCATCTGATTTTTCACCATCAAGCGATACAGGAATTCCATTCTTAAAACCTATATCGATAATTTGGGCAGCAGGCGCTTTTTCCGGTGAAACTGTCCACTCAAATATCTCTTCAGGAGGAACAAAATCCGGCTCTTCAAGCCGCCCGCCTTCGATGCTCCTGCTCCATATATTCTCATCCACGCTCCAGGGCTTTGATCTGGTTGCAGCTACAGGGATACCGTTCTTTTTCGCATATTCCATTTCCCATTCACGCGTGAGGTTCATATCCCTCATAGGGGCTACGACTTCCAGCGAAGTGCTCCTGAAAATAGTCTCAAATCTTAACTGGTCATTGCCTTTACCGGTACATCCATGAGCAAGAACCTGTGCTTTTTCTTTTTTTGCTACTTCCACGACCTTTTTTGCAATCAGTGGACGTGCTATTGATGTGCCAAGCACATATCCTTCGTAGCTGCCATTCGCCTTGATGAGGGGAAAAATGTAATCTTTTACGAATTCATCTTTAGCATCGATAGTATAATGTTTCTGGCTGATCTTTTCGGCCTTTTTTTCTGCCTGTTCTATTTCTTTTGCCGGCTGCCCCACATCAACCGTAACTGTAATAGCGTAATCGCAACCATAATGTTCTTTCAAAAGGGGGATACACACAGATGTGTCAAGCCCGCCTGAATAAGCAAGTACTACTTTCTTCATGGGTGGCCTATTATAGTGAGAGATGATTAAAAGTTTTTGCATTTGCTTTTTAGAAAACTTATTTTATATTAGCCGATATTAATACAGTTCATGGCAGACCTGGCAATCAAAGGGGGCACCCTTCTTAAGTGCGGCGAAATAATCAAAAATGGTGTGATAGCCGTAGATAATGGTTTGATAACTTTTGCAGGAAAGGATACAAAAGTGAAAGCTGATAAAATAATCGATGCAAAAGGCTGTGTCGTGATGCCCGGTCTTGTAAGTGCCCACACGCATCTTCCAATGACGCTTTTACGGGGTTATGCAGATGGGCTTCCATACAGGGAATGGACTGAAAAGATCCGGAAAGCTGAGATGAGACTTACTCCTGAATTTATAAGGGCAGGCGCCCGCCTGGGGATCCTTGAGATGATAAAATCAGGGACTACATCGTTTGCTGATATGTACATTCATATGGACGAAGTGGCAAAAGTTGTAGAGGAAACAGGTATAAGAGCCGCGCTGGGCTACGGGATGATAGAGGGGCTCAATGAAGATCCCGAAACGAAACTTAAAAACAGGGAGAAATTTGTAAAAAAATGGAACGGCGCAGCAAATGGCAGGATCACGACTATGTATGCGCCTCATTCGGCTGCTTCCTGTTCGAAGGAATTTTTAATAAAAGTAAAGGAACTTGCCAAAAAAGATGGCGCAAGAATTCATATCCATGTGCTTGAAACTGAAGACGAACTCAAATTAATGAAAAAAAGCTATGGGATGTGTTCTATTAATCTGCTAAATAGTATAAACATGCTTGGCCCAAATGTGCTCGCAGCGCACTGTATCTGGTTATCTGATGACGATATTGGAATACTGAAGGATAAGGAAGTTAACGTTATTCATTGTCCGACGAGCAATATGGCTCTTGGCGCCGGGGTCGCGCGCGTGCCTGAAATGCTGAAGATCGGAATTAACGTGGCTCTGGGCACTGATGGCGCTGCTTCAGGAGCGGGTCTCGATATGTGGAAAGAGATGAGGGCAGCGGCGTTGCTGCATAAGATCAGGGACCTGCGGGCGATGACTGCGCAAACAGTGCTTGAGATGGCCACAGCCAATGGTGCACGGGCACTGGGGATAAATGCGGGAGTACTCAAAGCAGGGTGCCTGGCTGATATAATTATTGTGGATACGAGGAAACCGCAGTTTATATCTTCAAATATCCCTGCAGCGCTTGTGAATGGCGTATCGGGATGCGATGTTAAGACTGTGATAGTGGATGGAAAAGTACTGATGGAAGATCATGTTGTTTCTGTGATGAATGAAAAGAACGTTATCGATGAAGGAATGGATGCGATGTTAAGACTTGAAAGTGAAGTGTAATCTTAATCGTGTATACCTCGCAGCTCTGCTGCAACTGGGACAAACCACTGTCAATTCAACCTCAGTCGCCTTATCCATGAGATACTCCGACAGCTCTGCTGCTGTTGGGGGCTTCACTTGGGCATTGCCGATATATTCACTTTTTTATTAATATTCAAAATCATCATATTTTTTCAAAGCTATCCAAAGTATCATTGAAAAACCTATAAAATAAAATACGAACAAGATTAAGACGATTATAACGTAAACTAAAGATAAAGATAGAGGCAAAACGACTTTTGGTAGGCTAAGAAAAAGATTACCATTTATAACACCAGAAAATAATCCACCAATTATGAAAGACACTGTAGAAATCCATTTTAACTCGGATTCACTGAAAAAAGGTTTTTGAATAGCAATAAAATAACCGATAGAACATAGAGCAAACAACATATATAACCAAATCAAATCCTTTTCTAAGTGGACAGCCGCAGCTAAAGTGCCGATTAATAAAAGTAGTTCAATTAGCTGCAATTTTTGTTCCACCCTTTTTAAATTGATGATTCTTAATTTCTCCTCGAAAAAAAAAATCCTCTGATATTAAATTGATAATTCTTTATATATTTATAATACAAATGGGCAACCATAATTAACACAAATGCAAAAAACAATGTAAGTTCCATATGCCAAATAGTTTTTGCTGGGTCTTCAGCATAGTCCTTTATCATTGGATATATAGCGAAAATCAAAGCAGTAAAGGTAAGTATCCATATCCAATACTTATCTTCTGAATCATCAGGCATTAAAACTTATATCGGTACTATACTTTATAAAACTTTCTATTATGATAATTTTAGTTATCACTCAAATATCTCTTTTTTTATCACAATATTTATATCAAAATTGCTAATTATCTGAATATAGTGATATTATGAAACCAGAGATATACAGGTAAGCAATACCTTAATAGTCATAAATAATGAATGAAAAAATACGGCATTTGGAATACTTGAGGAAAACAGGTTGAAGATACAATGATTGTAATTAAAACATGATCAAGAGAACAATTAGAACCCTTTTACAATCCAGTTATAGTGAATCATTCATATTTCGCCCGCAAGGAAACAATAGAATAAACCGCAAAGGGCGCAAAGAACGTAAAGTGTAACAGCAAAATCTTTGCGCCCTTTGCGTTCTTTGCGGTGAAAGTTCAATATAACAATATAGGCTATTTATCTGCGCCTCCAGCGCGAAGCAGCAAGCAAGGTCGCCAGCGTAAACATCACTGAAAGGAACGGCGTCTCTTTTGTCGAAGCGCCCGTTCCTGTTATTTCCGGTGCGGGAGTCGTGGCGGCGCCGGTGTACTGCTCGTCGAGGATGTAGGGGTTAGCGATGGTGATCTGTTTAAGGTTCATAACAATTGGCAGCGCTTCGGTTTTCAAGCCTGTTCATCCTGTAAATCCTGTCTTTCGATCTTTTGTTTTTATAATTTGGTTTGAACCGGGAACACGGATCAGACGGATTTTCACAAATCCATGAGCATCCGCGAAATCCGCGTTCTGTCTCATGATTTTTCTCTTCTCAAGCTTTTTTTAATTTCAGGTTCAGTAAGATAATTCCCTTTGGAGACTACTTTTTCCCCACTTCTTTTTTCCAATAGCCTCTCCAAGCATCGTGAAAATCAATTCCAGGTCATTCATATGATCCCTGAGATTCTGGCGCTTTAATCCTTTTACCTTTTTGTATTCACCAGGCGTTAACCCAAATGTAGCAAATAAAAAAAATGTTATGACGTTAAAATTGAACAAAGTTATATTTAAAAAGAATTTCGTAATGTTTACACTTCAGATAGGTCTTTACATATTAATTTTGCCTGTTCCAACACGGTCTCTGTTGCCTTCTTTTGTTTATCTGGAGGATAACCATACTTCTTTAATATCCTTTTTACCATGACTCTAAGTTTTGCCTGGACACTTTCTTTCAATGTCCAGTCGATTGTTACATTTTTACGCACAGTATCAACAAGTTCTCTGGCAATGATTACTAATTTTTCATCACCCAGAACTTTAACTGCACTGTCATTTACCTCCAGAGCATCATAGAACGCAAGTTCCTCTTCATTCAAATTTAATTTTTCTCCCCTAAGTCTTGCCGCGCGCATCTCTTTTGCCAGTTCTATCAATTCCTCAATAACCTGCGCGGTCTCAATACTCTTATTCTGGTATCTTTTAATCGCTTTTTCAAGCATCTCTGCAAAAGACTTACCCTGCATCAGATTCTTTTTTGACCTTGTTTTTATTTCATCATTCAGAAGCTTCCTGAGCAATTCAAAAGCAAGATTCTTGTATGGCATCTTTTTAACTTCGGTTAAAAATTCATCCGATAGTATTGAGATATCCGGTTTTTTCAATCCAACTGCATCAAAAATATCTATCACTTTGTCTGAAACAACAGCCTTGGATATAATCTGCCTGATAGCGGAATCTAAATCTTCCTGTGGTTTGCCTGCTGTTACAGTAGTTTTAGTAAGACCTGACCGAACTACCTGGAAAAATCCAACCTCATCCCTGATCTTTAAAGCTTCATCATGCGGTACGGCAAGGGCGAATGCCTGCGATAATCTGGTTACATACTCAAGATATCTCTCTTTTCCATTCTCCTGCTTTACCACATGCTCCATAGCCGCCGGGATAATGGACATCTTTTCTCTTGGCAACGCAGTGAAGAATCTTTCATAATCAAAACCATGGAATAGTTCTGCCACAAGTTCATATTTTTCAAGCATTAATGCAACTGCTTCTTCTTTATCGAATACTGTTTTACCCCTGCCACCACTTTCGGTATAGTCAGATAATGCCTTCTTTAACTCATCTGCTATTCCAAGATAATCAACAACGAGTCCTCCCTTCTTATCCTTAAAAACACGGTTCACCCTTGCAATAGCCTGCATCAATCCATGACTTCGCATGGGTTTGTCAATATACATTGTATGCAGACTTGGCGCATCAAATCCTGTCAGCCACATATCCCGCACGATGGCAATTTTAAGAGGGTCGGCAGGGTCTTTCATGCGGTCTCCTAAAGCTTTGCGCCGCGGTTTGGTCCGGATATGCTCTTGCCAGCTCACATCGTCACTTGCAGAACCGGTCATAATAACCTTGACAAATCCCTTGTCGTCATCCCGATGATACCATTCAGGTCTCAATTTAACGATCTCATTGTGAAGTTCAATGCAGATGCGCCTGCTCATGCAAACGATCATGCCTTTCCCCTCAAGTACTTCAAGCCGCTTCTCGAAATGATCAACAATATCCTTTGCAATGATCTTTATGCGTTTTTCGCTCCCGACAATTGCTTCAAGCCTTGCCCATTTGCTTTTCAGCTTTTCTTTCTTCTCTATTTCCTCGCCTTCTGTGACATCTTCAAATTCCGGATCGATTTTCGGGCGCTCCTCAGGCTTTAATTCAAGTTTTGCAAGCCTGCTTTCGTAATAAATCCTTACTGTTGCGCCGTCTTCTACTGCCTGCTCTATATCATAAATATCAATATAATTTCCAAATACAGCAGGAGTGCTTCTATCTGCTTTTTCTATTGGCGTCCCGGTGAAGCCGATAAATGAGGCATTGGGCAATGCATCCCTCATATATTTGGCGAAACCATCAATAAAATCATACTGGCTTCTGTGCGCCTCGTCTGCTATTACGATGATATTTCTTCTTTCAGAGAGCAGAGGGTACCTATCTCCTTTCTCTTCGGGGAAGAATTTCTGTATCGTTGTAAAGACCACTCCGCCTGAGGCAACCATGAGGAGCTTCTTTAATTCACTTCTTGAAGTTGCCTGTACTGGTTTTTGCCTCAGTAAATCATGGCAGCGGCCGAATGTGCCAAATAACTGGTCGTCCAGATCATTCCTATCCGTTAGCACGACAATCGTAGGGTTATCCAGAGCTAAGACAAGTTTTCCAGTGTAAAAAGCCATTGTGAGGCTTTTACCAGAACCCTGTGTATGCCAAACAACACCACAGCGCTTATCACCTATTGGGCTTGAAGCTTTAAGAGTTGCTTCAATTGCTTTATTGACAGCATGGTATTGGTGATAGGCAGCAAGTTTTTTATGAATGTCCTGCCGTTCCTGTTCAAAGACCATGAAGTGCCTTATCAGGTCAAGCAGAATTTTTTTATCAAACATCCCCTGGAACAGTACTTCCAGCTGAGGCATTGCAGATGATGCAGTCTCATTTCCTTCGATAGTTTTCCATGGCATGAACCTCTCTTTGTTGGAGGTTATTGTTCCTGCTCTTGCTTCTATTCCATCGCTGATGACTAAAATTTCATTATAAGGGAAAAGCGAGGGAATCTGGGCTTTGTAGGTTTCTAGCTGGTTAAAAGCAGTCCAGATGGTTGCATTCTCATCTGCCGGGTTTTTCAGTTCAATGACTACAAGAGGAAGCCCGTTTATGAAAAGGATTATATCCAGCCTTCTGTTATTGTTGTTTTCAAGGACTGTGAACTGATTTACTGCCAGGAACTCATTATTTTGTGGGTTATTGAAATCAAAGAGCCAGACCTTATCTCCGGCTATGCTCCCGTCTTTTCTTCTATATTCAACATCAACGCCATTAACAAGCATCTTATGAAAGCTCTGGTTGTTAATAATGAGAAGAGGACTTTCGGACCTCAACACTTTTTTAACAACTTCCTCCCTTGCTTCTTCCGGTATATCTGGATTAAACCTGTCAATGGCATCTCTCAGCCTTTCCGTCAGAATAACATCAGAATAGCTCTGCCGTTCAGGAGATATACCATCAGGTGCAATATCGAGACCATAAATGGTTTTGTATCCTAAATCTGAAAGTACTTCAAGAGCCGCTACTTCAACTTCTGATTCAGTCATTCCAGTCATGCGGTCGCCCCATATTCTTTTGCAGACAAAATAACATTCATTTATCTTCACCTATGAAAATTCTTATTTTCTCAAGAATTTCTTGTGCAGAATCCAGGGCAGCTTTTGCTTCTTTATCATCAATTGCGAAATCAAGCCCATAAATTGCATCGTGCCTGAATCTTCGGTATGAATCAAGAATATTTGCTAAAGTCTCCAATTGCGGATACTTTTCCTTAAGATAAACAGGGATACATTCATGACTGCGCTCTTTTATCCCATCCCTGAAAAGGATGGCTCTTGCTGCATGAAACATGGATGAGTAACTCGATATAGCCACTACTCTATAACGATGTATGGACATATTCTCAGCCGCATCCTCAATATTGCTCCTTGAAAGCTCAAGGGAACGAAGGGCATTTTCCATATCAGACGTTATTCTTTTCAGAAGTCCCTTCTGGAAGCATTCTGCCATTTTCATTTTAAACCGCTCCCATAGAGCAGGATGTGATTTTCAACAACTCTTTTATAAAATGCATCATCCTTTTTTGCCATAGTCCTCCATTCTGATAATTTTAAAACAGATAAACTTACCTCTTTTTCCAATTCTTCCTCCAGTCGTTTTGCTGCTTTTATGAACATTTCTTTCCTTGCAGATGTCACTATCAGAAAATCGATGTCACTTTTTTCATCAAAACTGCCTTTTGCAAAGCTTCCAAAAAGGGCAAGAGAGATAATATTCGGATCTATTTCAAGGAATTTCTCTTTTGGTTTTGATGACAGCACAAATGCGATCCCGTATGCCTTTTTCAGCGGCGCAACCATGCTATTATCAGATTCCAGCTTGTAAATATGAGCCAGCCCTTTTTCTTCCTTCGAAAGCAGCCCATACTCCTCGAAGGACTTTACAGCACCGCTCACGCTTGCAGGGCTGACATTAAGTATCCTTGCAAGCTGTTTAATGTGGAAAGGGATATTTGGATTTGCCAGGAAATGAGACAGGATTTTCCATTTTACATATGTTCTGAATAGTTCAATCAAATGAACCACCGTTCAGTATATTAAACGTAAGTTCAGTATAAAAATCTTTCCGCGATCATCGCAGGTTCAATTTCTCGCCCGAATTTCGCCCATCATCAGCTCCTTTCTGCTTGAAACTCTCCCAATCCTATTACGTCTTTTATAGAAGTATTCTTTTTAATTATCTCTCTTCTCGGAATAATGTGCAAATAATCACCTGTTATAAAAAATAACTCTCCAACCTGCAAACCAATATGATGAGCATCAAGAATAATCTCTACATCTATAAGGTCTATTTGTGCTAATCCGTCAATTTCAAAAATATTATAAATAACATTATATGGCTTATCCCTTTTGTAAAATGTAATTAATTTTTCAATGGAATTAAAATTGACCAGACAGCGTGACTCAGTATCCCTTAATTACGGTAACTAACTAATAATGGTATTTTTAATTTAACTTATATTTTATAACATATATTCAGTTTATACATAGCTATAAATAGGATAAAAACAATGTATA